>SLOJ01000118.1 GCA_007132585.1 Bacteroidales bacterium
AGCCCGATAACAGGTGAGCTTTCTTCCAGCCTGAAACTGAAAAGACAAGTTATAATTCAAAAATATAAGGACCTTGTTGAAGCGGTTTATAATCCGGAAAGAGAACCAATTGCTGTGAAAAGCAATGATAATAACTAGAGTGCAAGGTAATTAACCTGACAATTCTGTGTTAAAAAGGATTTCTGTTTACAGAAGTCTTTTTTTTTATTCCCCGGTTTTAGTGAGATATGCTAAATATCTTACGAAAAAAACATTGAAATTCATTATTTTTTGGGATTGCATTACATTGCAAACTATAATATTTTTGTATCCAGTTATTGTCATTAGTTAATTCCCCAAAAAACTCACCCGTTATTCTGATTATTTAACAGTTTATAAACATACTGAAATCAAATAAACCGGGTGTTTTTTTAATAGTTAAAAAGCAATTTAATACTTGATTGCTAAAATTCAAAATTATTGCTATGGTTAAAGTCTCTTATTCTGAAGTTGCATCAAATTCAATTGTTTTCTTTTGCAGATTAATATTTGCCAAATTACTTTTCCTCCTTATATCATTTCCATCATATGCAGGAGAGTTTCACGGTAGCTTACGTGGGCAAGTATTAAGTGACGGTAAATCAGTTCCTTTCGTGGCAGTATATATAAAAGGTACTGTGCAAGGGACCACTACAGATGAGAATGGTTATTTTTTTATTGAAAGCGTTCCGGTAACTGATATCGATATTGCTGTAAGAGGAATGGGTTTTAAAAGTAAAACAATTCAATTGAAAAGAAATGATTTTCCGGAACAAATAATTATTGAAATAGAAAAGGAAGTTCAGATGCTTCAACAGGTTACTGTTTCTGGTAGCAGGGTAGGTACTTTACGATATCTGCCAGGTTCTGTGGCTATTGTTGATGCAGCTGATTTAAAATCCATTAGTCCTGCAAGTGGAAATGAAATTTTAAGAACAATTGCAGGTGTTCATGTGGTTGAAGAAGAGGGTGCCGGGTTAAGGGCAAATATTGGAATACGGGGACTTGATCCTGATAAAAGCCGTAATGTTCTCATTTTAGAAGATGGCATTCCTGTAGCTCTTGCACCCTATGGAGAGCCGGAAATGTACTTTACACCTAATATAGACCGAATGAACGGTATAGAAGTAATGAAAGGAAATAGTTCAATACTGTTTGGCCCGCAAACTATAGGAGGTGTTATAAATTATATTACTGCCGAACCGCCCGCCGAATCTTCTACTGATGTATCATTCAACGGTGGACAGTTAGGCTATTTCAATAGTCGTTTTACCCATGGAAATACTTTGAACCGTAACGGATATCTATTGGATTTTACACGAAAACAAGCAAATAATTTCGGCCCTACACAGTTTCGCCTGCACGATTTAAACACTAAATTACAGACTGATCTTTCTCCTGTATCAAAACTGGACTTTAAGTTAAGCATCTACGATGAGATTTCTAATTCTACCTACGTAGGACTTACCCAACCCATGTTTGATGCCGGTGGAATGGATAACTTACGGATTGCTCCTGATGATCAGCTTAGCGTAAGAAGGTATGCAGCCAGCCTTAATCATAAATACCTGCTTTCTGACGGACTGCAGCTAAACACCACTGCATTTGCTTATACAACCACGCGTAACTGGAAACGGCAGGATTTCACTTACTCATCATCATCTTCTGATTTAACGGGGCTGATGTTTGGTTTTGCCAATGAAAAAGATGGTGCTATTTATTTGAGAAATTCAACCGGACAAAGGAATCGGCAATTTGAAGTAGCAGGAATCGAACCTCGCATTGCCTATCGGTATAGTATTGCCGGAAAAACAGCATTCATGGATGCAGGAATGCGTATGCTTTATGAAAGAGCTTTTGAACAAAGAGTAAACGGTACGATAGCAGGTGCTTTGTCAGGTGATTTAAGAAATGACGAAATAAGAACCGGGCATGCTTTTAGCAGTTATATACAAAATAAGTTTATGATAAATGAAAAACTTTCTTTTACTGCCGGGTTGCGAAGCGAGCTGATCGGTTATGAACGTAAAATTGTGAGATTAAATTTTATTGATACTCTTTTGATGGCTCAATCATCGGTTTTCGAAATTATACCCGGTACAGGCGTCAACTACAATATAAATGATAACCTGGGCTTATTTGCTGGCATACACAGGGGATTTGCCCCACCAAGAACCAAAGATGCTATAAGTAATGATGGAAAGGATCTTCAGCTTGATGCTGAAAAAAGCTGGAATACCGAAGCGGGCATGAGGGGAAACTTTAATAGCATACAACTTGAATTCACTGCGTTTTACATGGATTTTTCGAACCAGGTTATACCTGTTTCTGAGTCATCAGGTGGTGCAGGTGCAGGCTACATAAATGGAGGAGAAACTGTGCATTCAGGAGTGGAGTTATCATTTATTCTGCCATTCAGCAATGTTTTAGCAAAACAATGGAATTTTAACCTTATGGGCAATGCCACATACGTGAAGGCTGAATTTTCAGGTAACAGATATGTACTCTATAAAAAGTCCTTAAATCCTGATCTTGATGATCTTTATATTAATGTAAAAGGAAATCGTACACCTTATTCACCAGCCATTACACTATCAGGTTCTTTGCAAATAGAAAGTCCTTGGGGGGCTGGTCTGCGATTAACTGCAAATTATGTGGGAAGTCAGTATACCGATGTTTTGAACACTGCAGATATTCACGAATGGATTATTAAAGATGAACAGGACCCCGATTACACCTATATTCAGGCAACTGCTAATGGACGTATCGGTAAGCTGGATGCTTATATGATTACCAATTTAAATATCTGGTACGATTATAAGGGTGGCATAACCTTTCATGTAAGCATAAAGAATCTCACAAACGAGCGTTATATTGCTTCACGCAGACCCCAGGGAATAAGAGTAGGATTGCCCAGGTTTATTTCTGCCGGAATAGCATTGGGATTCTAATAGATAATAATCCTTTATAAAAAAGGACGCTATATCAAAAGTGTTTTCTGGTCGTTAAACCTGTCGTTACGATTACTGAATATAAACAAAATAACCGCTTCGGCAAGCTCAGCGTCCACAGATTAAATTCTACTTTTGAGTCAGGCTCTTTTTTATTTATATTTGCCGGTATTTAATAATAAGGAATATAAGTAGCTTCTAATGAATTGGAGAAGAATCAACCGGGCATTGCATCGCGATATTGGATATTTTTTCTTTGGAATGGTTATTATTTACGGCGTATCGGGTATTGCTCTCAATCACAGGCATCAATGGAATCCAAACTATATAGTAAAACAGGAATCATTTAATGTATCTTTACCTGCAGAGGTGCAGGAAGAACGTGTCATAGTTAATCATATCCTTGATGAACTAAATCAATCGGGCAGTTACCGGACTCACTTGATCAGTGGACAAAATATGCGCATTTTCATTGATGGTGGTACGGTAAATATAAATCTGCAAAATGGCTCCGGAAACATTGAAACCATAAGAAAAAGACCTGTCTTTCATGAGATAAACTTCTTGCATTACAATACGCCCAGAAAGCTATGGACATGGTTCTCTGATCTGTTTGCCGCCGGGCTGATAATTCTGGCTGTTACCGGCTTATTTGTTCTGAAAGGGAAAAATAGTTTCAGTCGCCGTGGTGTATATTTTGTCGTTACCGGTATCCTGATACCTGTGCTTCTCCTGTATTTATACCTGAATTCATAGAGCGTTCCGGTTTCCCTTGATCTTCTGGGGAGCTATCATATTTTCCGGTTTCATAATTTCATCCAGTTCTTCAACTGACAGTAAACCTTTTTCCAATACCAGTTCATAAACACCCTTATTTAGCTTCATAGCTTCTTTAGCCAGCTGGGTGCAGGTTTCGTACCCCAAAACAGGATTAAGGGCTGTTACCAGGCCAATACTGTTCATTACCATATTTCTGCAGTGTTCTTCATTGGCGGTAATACCACTTATGCATCTGTGCAACAATGTAGTCATGCCGTTTTTCAGCATTTCGCTTGATTCGAAGAGACTTTGCACCATGATTGGTTCCATTACATTTAATTCAAGCTGACCTGCTTCTGCAGCAAGCGTAACTACAAGGTCGTTCCCGATCACCTTAAAGGCTATCTGGTTAACAACCTCCGGAATAACCGGATTAACTTTACCCGGCATTATTGATGACCCGGGTTGCATGGGAGGGAGGTTGATTTCATTCAACCCTGCCCTGGGTCCTGATGAAAGCAGCCTGAGATCGTTGCATATCTTGGAAAGCTTTACTGCAAGCCGTTTTACAGTGGCTGAATACATAACAAAAGCCCCGGTATCCTGGGTAGCTTCAACAAGGTTGCCTGCCAGTTTTATATCCAGGCCGGTAATTTTGATAAGATGCTTAATTACCTTATTGCTGTAGTCAGGATCGACATTTATTCCTGTACCGATGGCTGTACCACCCATATTTACTTCCTTTAGTAAAGCAGCATTGGTATTTAGTCTTTCTGTTTCTTCTTCAAGAGTTGTGGCATAGGCGCCAAAGGTTTGCCCTAGTGTCATAGGTACAGCATCCTGAAGCTGGGTACGACCCATTTTAATAACTTTTGCAAATTCTGCTTCTTTTTCCTTCAGGCCGTCAATAAGCATTTGCAGAATTTCAACCAGCTTGGTATTACTGGCAATAAGGGCGATTTTAACCGCTGTAGGGTAAGCATCGTTGGTGGATTGCGACATGTTTACATGGGTATTTGGATGACAATATTTGTAATCACCTTTTTCATAACCCATCAACTCCAGTGCACGATTAGCAATTACTTCATTTGCATTCATATTGGTTGATGTACCGGCACCCCCCTGAATCATATCAATAACAAAATGATGATGATATTTGCCATTAATGATTTCACGACATGCCCTTTCAATGGCAATGGTAATCTTTTCAGGAAGCAAACCCAGTTCATAATTTGTACGTGCTGATGCCAGTTTTACCTGTGCCAGTGCGATAATTAGTTCAGGGAAAAAGTTTAGTGTAACACCGCTCATGGTAAAATTTTCAATTCCCCGTAATGTTTGTATTCCGTAATATACTTCGGCAGGTACTTCCCTGTAACCCAACAAATCATGCTCAGTGCGGGTGCGCCCTGATTCGTACTGGGCTCCTACGTTTACAATCTTGGAATTGCTTTGGCGCATCCGGCGGGAAATTACTTTTGATACCTGTTTAAATATTTTAAGTGCAATGGTTGTTTCTGTATCGAACAAATGAGTAAATCCTTCTTTGGAAATACTCAATACTTTTGTCTTTTTTAATGCACGGGCAGTTGTAGAATGGGGCGTATCGGCCATTATGGTGCCTTCACCAAGGAAATCATATGCACCAAAAAAGCTTAAACGCTTTTCTTCTCCGAACGGAGTCTTTTTGAAAAGTTCAACCTCTCCGTCGAATATTATAAAAAGAAATTTGTTGCGTGGACTATTCTCCTGAAATAAATATGCACGAGGATTATACGTTTTTTCCTCGACCTCTTTTAATACAACATTCAATTCCTTTTCATTAAGGTCAC
The DNA here is from genome assembly GCA_007132585.1 of Bacteroidales bacterium. Taxonomy (GTDB): domain Bacteria; phylum Bacteroidota; class Bacteroidia; order Bacteroidales; family UBA7960; genus SKVR01. The sequence goes on from SLOJ01000118.1 coordinate 5,561, forward strand.
GAAATAACTCTACCTTTTTTAAAAATTTCTTTATTTCTGCACTGCTCATGATAAGATATCTTTATGATGCTATGATCACCAGTTAATATTTAATATGTTTCTCTCGCTTTTACTTTGTTGAAGAATTTGTGGCAAAATTAGCCTAATTCAATCAGTTTTGAAAAGAAATTAAAAGCTGGAAATACAATATTAAGAAGCCCCGGCCAATCATTTAACCGGGGCTGATAATTATTTCAAAAATATCAAATATTAAAACGGTAAATCCTGATCAGATTCACCTTGCTCTGACTCCCAGGGGGGAGCTTCACCTGATTCCTCAAATCCCGGAAGATCAGCAGGAGGAGGTGGCGGAGAAGAAGATTCGGTTTCGAGTTTCCATATCTTTATATCAGTATACCAGTTGCCATTATACTCGCGACTTTCTACATTAATGTGGGCGGTAATCCCAGCCCCGGGAGATAATGCGGAAAGATCAACTTTGTCATTCCAGTTGCTGATACACACTTTTTTGGGGAACTGATCTTCGGTTTCTATGATAAAATCCTGCTTTTTCCAGCTGCCACGCTGCGATTCTCCGGTTTTTGCTTCCAGTAATTCAAGAAATTTTCCTTTGATTTCCATGGGTTTATTCTTTTCGGTTACTATGATTTTTTTGTCTTTTTTTGGTTGATCTGATATGATATTGAATACAAACAGCAAAACTAAATCTTAAATGGGTATTGACAAAATCATGTGCAATTTTTTTCTTCTTAATTTGTTATATCATTATCCATCAACACTATTAAATAACTTTTCAAAAT
>SLOJ01000147.1 GCA_007132585.1 Bacteroidales bacterium
GCATAAGCAATATGACGATCATCAACTTCAAAATAATCTCTCAGGGCTCTCCTGTTGTCGCTTCTTCCGAAACCATCAGTACCCAATACAGTAAGCACTCCCGGGAACCACCTGCACACAGTCATTGGTATGGCTTTCATATAATCATGTGCAGCAATGCATAAACCTTCATCACCTTCAAGACATTGTTCTATATATGTAAGACGAGGCGTTTTTTCGGGATTAAGCCTGTTCCAGCGATCTGTCTCACGTGCATCTTCGTACAATTCCTTGTAACTGGTTACACTCCATACATCTACAATCACATCATAATCTTTTTCCATCATTTCTGCTGCTCTAAGCGCTTCATTTAGGATAGCACCACTGCCAAATAAATGAACTTTTTCACCTTTACGTTTTCTGGATTTCCTGTATTTGTACATTCCTCTCAAAATACCTTCTTCCACTCCATCAGGCATAGGTGGCATTTTGTATTTTTCGTTGAGTACGGTGATGTAATAAATCAGATCTTCCTGGTTGACAAACATACGCGTCATCCCCTCCTTAACGATTATCGCAAGCTCATATTCAAATGCAGGGTCATATGCTTTAACAGAAGGTACGGTCATAGCCAGCATATGTGAATGACCATCCTGGTGCTGCAAACCTTCACCTGCAAGGGTAGTGCGTCCTGATGTACCCCCAATCATAAAACCACGTGTCCGCATATCGGCTGCAGCCCAAACAAGGTCGCCAATTCTCTGAAAACCAAACATTGAGTAATAAATGAACATGGGAATCATATTGACTCCATGGGTTGAGTATGATGTTCCTGCAGCAATGAATGAAGACATACAACCGGCTTCGGTAATCCCTTCTTCCAGGATTGCTCCGTCTTTTGCTTCTTTGTAATACAGGAATGAATCCTTATCAACCGGTTCATAGTTTTGCCCCACATGCGAATAAATTCCAAATTTCCGGAACAGGGCATCCATACCAAATGTACGCGATTCATCAGGAACTATAGGCACTACCAGTTTTCCCATTTTTTTATCGCTCATCATTTTTGACATCAGATTCACCATTGACATGGTAGTAGCGAGTTCACGATCACCTGAACCGTTGGTAAGTTCTTTGAAAATCTTTTCATCGGGCATGGGAATAGGAGGTGAATCGGCAACCCTTTTCGGCAGGTATCCGCCAAGTTCTTCTCTGCGTTTTTTCAGGTATTGAATTTCTTCACTATCTTCTGCAGGTCTGAAGAACGGAGCTTTTTTAGCTTCCTCATCGGATAATGGTATACCGAAGCGGCTCCTGAAATGCAGCAATTCTTCCTCATTAAGCTTCTTTTGCTGGTGGGTAATATTGCGTCCTTCTCCGGCTTCTCCCAATCCGTATCCTTTAATGGTTTGTGCCAGTATTACAACAGGGCCGTCTTTGTAATTAACAGCCTTTTGGTATGCATTGTAAACTTTCTTGGGATCGTGTCCTCCCCGGTTCAGTTTTTCAAGCTGTTCATCCGAATAATTTTCTACCAGTTTCAAAAGTTTTTCGCTTCTGCCGAAAAAGTCTTTACGGATGTAATCTCCTGATGAAACCACATATTTCTGGAACTGACCGTCAGGAGTTTCTTCCATGGCCTTAAGCAAATCGCCACTTTCATCCTTAGCTATAAGCGGATCCCAGTCGCTGCCCCAGATCACTTTAAAAACTTTCCATCTGGCTCCCTTAAAAGCAGCTTCCAGTTCCTGGATGATTTTTCCGGTACCTCTCACAGGTCCGTCGAGACGTTGCAGGTTACAGTTAACCAAAAAAATGAGATTATTGAGATTTTCGCGACTGGCAACAGTAATGGCACCCAATGATTCGGGCTCATCCATCTCACCATCACCCATAAAAGCCCATATTTTTTGATTGGTTTTTTCCTTCAATCCACGATCTTCCAGGTATTTATTAAAACGGGCCTGATATATTGCCATAAGTGGCCCCAAACCCATTGATACTGTGGGGAAACGCCAGTAATCAGGCATAGTTCTTGGGTGCGGATAAGATGGTAAACCGCCTTCTTTACGTAACTCCTGCCGGAAATTATGCAGATCGGTTTCAGAAAGTCTTCCTTCCAGGAATGAACGCGCATAAATACCCGGAGATGCATGACCCTGGAAATATACTATGTCAGCGGGGTCTTCTTTATCACCTGCGCGGAAGAAGTGATTAAAAGCCACTTCCAACAATGTTGCAGAAGATGCATAGGTTGAAATATGTCCACCAATCCCTTCCGACTCCAGATTAGCTTTTACTACCATTGCCATGGCATTCCATCGGACCAGACTTTTTATCCTTCTTTCAATCTCACGACTTCCCGGAAACGGAACTTCCTTGCGCGGCGATATGCTATTTATATAAGGTGTATTACCTGGGCAACGGAAAACGATCCCCTCTTTATGGGCCTTGTTTTGCAACATTGCCAGTATCTCACGCACCCGCTGCGGTTCTTCATTTTGAATTAAATACTCAAGTGACTCAAGCCACTCCTGATTTTCTAAATCATAATACTCTTTCTCTTTATTACTCATAAGTTCTGATTTTGAAATAACATACTGCAGTTACCCATAAGATAACTGAACATATATATATAATAAATGATGAATAAACTGATCACACAATCTAAATGTTATTCTGTGTTTTTCGGACTTTCTGCCTTTGATAATTGCGATATCTAAGTTACTAAAACCTTTTGTATATACCATGAATAAATGTCAAAAACAGTTTCCCTTTTGCAAACAAATCTTATTTATAAAAACAACATTTGAATTCCCAATATTTCAAACACCGGGTAACCTGAAAAGTTTGTTTAAACAGTATTTTTTATTAATGAATCCAGAAATAAAATCTAACTGCCAATTATTATTGGTTTACTTTTTATTTTTCAAACAATGACCGGTACAACTTGTTTATTTATTGATATAAACCAATTAAAGTCAGAATATTATGAAAAGATTAGAGAACAAAAATGTTGTTATTACAGGAGGTTCTGGTGGTATTGGATCTGCTGCGGCTAAAATGATGCTGAAAGAAGGCGCAAAAGTATTGTTGGTAGATCTTGATGAGAAGGCCCTTGAAAAAACAAAAGATGAACTGAACTCATCTGATGTTTACATCTTTACTGCCGATGTAAGTGACGAAAAGCAGGTAAAAGCATATGCTGAGAAGGCCAAAGAGCTTTTCAGAAATGTAGATGTATTTTTTAACAATGCGGGAATCGAAGGTGATGTTAAACCATTGGATGAATACCCTATTGATACATATCACAAGATAATAGATGTAAATATACACGGTGTTTATTATGGATTACGCTATATATTTCCCTTGATGAAAGATAATGGTGGGTCGATTATCATAACATCTTCCGTTGCCGGATTTACCGGTACCGCAAATGTTTTACCATATGTGGCAAGTAAGCATGCCGAAATCGGCATGATGCGTTCTTCTGCTCTCGAAGGAGCACCCTATAAGATAAGGGTAAATACCATTAATCCTTCACCTGTTGACAACAGAATGATGGAATCACTTGAAAAGGGATTCTCGCCTGATTCTTCCGATGAGGCCAGGAAAAACTTTGAACAGGCCATTCCACTTGGGCGCTATGCTACAAATGATGAAGTAGCAGCATTGGCATTGTTTCTTGCGAGTGATGAGAGCAGCTTTATTACCGGCGCAATTCACCCGGTTGACGGCGGAATGACAGTTTAAGATCATTATTCCCAAAAAAAACGGGGCAGAATTATTTCTGTCCCGTTTTTTTATTCTCTTGAATAAAAATGAGTGAGTAATTACTCCAGGTTTATTTCTTTTGTTCTGATAAGATTTCCATCAACAAACACTTCGATGCTATACGTACCAGGCTCCAGGTTTTCGGGATGCTCTACTTTGAATCTTACAGGAACATTTTCTCCTGAAAAATCTATTTCCTGCTTTTGGGTGTAAGGTATTGCTTCACCGGTGTCAGTCTTTATAAAGGTATCTGCTGAAGGGTACATTACTTGTCCTTGGGGATTCAGCATATTCAGATAAACGGTGCGAGTACCTGTAACTGCGAAGGGAGTACCTGCAATTTCAAAGGTAATATCAGTTTGATCTACCCTTCTGGCTCTTGAAACATTATATCTGTCGGCCCACAGCCAGCGTTCCCATTTGGTAAGTGGATAAATATTGTATGCACTAAGACCTCTTACTGCATCAACACTATCCTGCAGAGCCTGCATCTGATCAGTAAGAACTTTGTACTGATCGTCAAGCTTTTCATAATCAAGCAACAAGGAATCATGTACCTCCTGCAGCCTTTCAAAATCAACCTGCATGAGCTTAAACTCCTCCACTTGCTTTCTCAATTCTATTACTTCATGAGCACGTGCTCTTAAACCCGCAATTTGTGCATTGCGACTGCGCAATTCTTCTTCAAAATCAGACCTCATTCTTTCCATCTGAGATTTAATCTCAGCAGTTTCTTCTCTGCTTTCATCCCGTTGGGTTTTCATGTTCTGATATTCTTCCATAAGAATCTGCTTGTCACTTTCAAGTGATTCATTTTCAGCTTCTAATTGACCACTCCTAACCATTGATATGATCATAAAAATTAATGAAAGAAGCAGTAAAACCGCCAGCACAATCAGTCCGATGCGCAAGGGCTTGTTTGATTTATTCTGATTTAAAGTCTCCATGATGCTTTTTTTAAGGATTTAACATTATACTTGCTTATTAGAAATATGCTTTCCTATTGCAAATATAGTACTTCTGGAATGAAATTTTACTTTGATGAGAAATTAATTTCACTAAAAATTATGGATTAAAAATGTTTATCATTTTATAATTTATCATATAATAAATTTTTGCATATAATCCATCAAAGAATAACAATTTTATATCGAAAAAAATTATCTTTATCAGGCAAAGAATTCAATAAAGGTAATTTATCAAATTATACAACTCACTTCGTAAATTATTGTGAAATCAACACATATTTTCATAGCCCACAGAGGCGAATCATACGATGCCCCGGAAAATACTCTTGCTGCAATTAACCTTGCCTGGCAAAGGGGAGTCAAAGCTGTGGAAGTGGACGTACATTTTACAGCGGACAACGAAATTTGCGTGATACATGACGGCGATACCCTAAGAACCACCGGAAAGAAACTAATTGTAAGGGAATCAACAAAGGAAGAATTACAAAAGCTTGACGCGGGTAAATGGAAAGGGGAAAAATGGGCCGGGGAGAGAATTCCCACACTGAAGGAAGTCCTTGCAAGTGTTCCGTCATATGGCAAGCTGATCATTGAAATCAAATGCGGTTCTGAAATATTGGATAAGCTGAAACAGGACACTGAAGAAAGCAAATTGCGAAACGAACAGATAGAGATCATTGCGTTCAACCTGCAAACTCTCGCCAAAGCCAAACAGATGATGCCGCAGTATAAGATGTTCTGGCTCTTTGTATCCAGGCCCATATGGCTTCAATGTCTTTTTGGTATAAATCCGGATTCAGCAATAAGGAAACTTAAGAAATACAGGATCGACGGTGTAAATATTGGAGATAAAAGACACTTTAAGAAGAGAATCATAGAAAGATTTACATCTAAAGGTTTTCCTGTATACACCTGGACGGTAAATGATCCCGAAAGAGCTTTAGAATTGTTGGAATCCGGAGTAGACTGTGTTACAACCGACAGGGCTGCATGGTTAGCGGAAAAGCTTAAAGATAAAATCTAATGGTGATTTAATTTAAATACTATGGCACGCATAATTCTGGGAATTCATGGGCTGGGAAACAAACCCGACAAAGAAACCTTGAGTAAATGGTGGCAACTTTCTCTTAAGGAAGGATTGATGAAACAGGGCTATGAAACTCATTTGCCAGAATTTAAAATGGTATATTGGGCAGATATTTTATATCCACGGCCGCTTGATAAAAATATTGAAGACCCTGACAACCCTTATTTCATTGATGAAAAATATACAAAAGCTGAACCTGATTTTAAGCGCCGGCAATACAGATTCAGAAAAAGAATTTTAGGGTACATAGGTAAGTTGCTTTACCGAATATTTCTCAACGAAGATTATACCCTGCGCTATTCTTACATTCCCGATTATATTATCCGCAAGTACTTTTCTGAACTTAATGTTTATTATAACGAAGAATGCGAAAACGAAGACCCTGAGGAATGCAGGAAAAAGGAGCTCATCAAGCAGAGACTAGCCGATGCTCTGAACGAGCATAAAAATGATGAGATTCTTCTCATAGCCCACTCCATGGGCTCAATCATTGCTTTTGATGTTTTGA
>SLOJ01000012.1 GCA_007132585.1 Bacteroidales bacterium
TATACCGATTTCTGTACAGAACAAAATAACAATACTGATGATAAAGATGAATACTTAAGAACCATCCTCGGGTATTTTCAGCCCGATATCTTTACCGTAAATGAACTGGGAAGGGGAGCACATAATCTTACCCGAATAAGAGATAGTGTGCTAAATGCAGACGATATTGATTACTTTGAACATGCCACCTACACCAATACCAGGAATGGCTGGTTTGCCAATGGTCTGTTTTATGACTCGCGTAAATTTGGGCTATATGATGAAGTAATTGTTAACACCTTGCTGCGTGATATAAATCTCTACACTTTGTATTACAAATCCGATGATCTTGAGTTTACAGGTGATACGGTTTTTCTTACCCTTATCTTAGCCCATCTTAAAGCCGGTCAATCAGCCAGCGACCAGCAAATGCGAACCACAATGGTTTCAAACGCAATGAACTATCTGGAGGCCAATAATTATTCCGGAAACATTATGTTCCTGGGAGATTTTAACATGAAATCTTCCTTTGAGCAGGCCTATCAGATTATGGTTAACAATGCAAATCCCGAAATAAAGTTTTATGATCCAATAAACGTAACCGGTGTGTGGGGTAATAATTCTGATATGGCCCCTTACCATACCCAGAGCCCTCGTACCGGAAGCCATCCTTGTTTTGTAACCGGTGGGTTAGATGACCGTTATGACTTTATCCTTGCTAGCCGCTCAATCATGGAAGGTCTTAATGGTTTTCGATATCTTGAAGACAGTTATACGGCAATTGGTCAGGATGGTAACAGATACAACCAGTCATTAATTCATCCCCCAAACTTTACTCAACCACCTGAAATAATTGATGCACTTTATAACATGTCAGATCATTTGCCTGTGATGCTTGATTTAATTAATGTTGAATTGGTAAATTCGACAGATTATCAATTTACTGATAAAATCCAAATTAAATATAATAATCCGGTAAAAGATTTCCTTACCATTGAATTTGATTTTAAACAAAGCAGAGGGGTAAATATTGATGTTTTTTCTATTTCCGGAGTTAAGGTAGAAAATTATTCATCCGGGAATTATTCTGAAGGTGAACTAATTAAAATTGACCTGTCACACCTTAAGCAGGGAGTTTATATTCTCAGGATGGAAACTTCAGATGGTATTATTTACTCGATAAAGATTGTTAAAGTCTAAGTCTTCTAAAAACTACATCCAACTTATAAATTTAAAATCAAAAGTGATTTTCTTTTTCCTTTCTAAACATAGAAAATATTAATATAAAATTAATATTTGATACAGTGTAAATATCTTCATACAGACTAAATTTGAAGTGATCAAATTAAAGAAGTATTAATGGATAATATTTATCTGTTTTTCGTTGTAGCCCTTTTTATTTTAGCCATTTCCGACCTGGTTGTAGGGGTTGGTAATGATGCAGTAAATTTTCTGAATTCAGCCATTGGATCAAAAGTAGCATCAATGAAAGTAATCCTTGTGGTTGCTTCATTAGGTGTTCTTGTAGGTGCGACTTTCTCAAGCGGTATGATGGAGGTTGCCCGGAGCGGAGTTTTTCATCCCGACCAGTTTTACTTCAATGAAATCATGGTGATCTTTTTGGCGGTAATGATCACTGATATTATTCTGCTTGATACATTTAATACATTTGGTCTTCCTACTTCAACTACTGTTTCCATAGTTTTTGAATTACTTGGAGCGGCTGTTGCAGTATCCATCTTTAAAATCTATTCTTCACCTGAAACCCTTCAGGATCTGGGTACTTATATCAATACAGCACGGGCTCTGGCTATTATTTCCGGAATATTGCTATCCGTCGTGATTGCATTTAGCGTTGGTTCGATTGTGCAATTCTTCTCACGTTTGCTTTTTACATTTAACTATGAAAGAAACCTTCCTTATTTTGGAGCACTTTGGGGGAGCCTTGCTATAACCTCAATTGTTTATTTTATTCTTGTGAAAGGAGCGAGCGGAGCATCATTTATGACAGCCGACACAGTTCAATGGATCAGCGAAAACACATTTCTTATCCTGAGTTCTTGTTTTGTGATTTTCACCGTAATATCCCAGTTTCTGATTTCTATATTTAAAATCAACATTTTAAGAATTATTGTCCTGGTTGGCACTTTCTCTATTGCGATGGCATTTGCAGGAAACGACCTTGTGAATTTCATAGGAGTTCCGCTTGCAGGTTATGAGTCATTTAAGCTATTTGTTAATGATCCATCTCTTAATCCTGCTGCATATACCATGGAGTCTTTGTTGCTCCCGGTTCAGACCCCAACCGGCTTTCTTCTGGCAGCAGGAATTATCATGATTTTTGCTTTGGTTTTTTCAAAAAAGGCGCGTTCAGTTACACAAACCGAAGTTGATCTTGCCCGGCAGGACGAAGGTTACGAAAGATTTTCTTCATCTTTATTTGCTCAAACTCTGGTACGAAAGTCAATGGATATTTCCAAAGCCATTAACAGAGTTATGCCGGAGAAATTATTGAAAAGTATAGATAAACGTTTTGACACAACGCTAAGCAAGAGACGAAACCGAATGCTGAAAAACAACGCTGATTTTGATATGGTCAGGGCTTCAGTCAATATGTTTGTTGCAAGTATATTGATTGCACTTGCGACGTCATTAAAATTGCCATTATCAACCACATATGTAACCTTTATGGTAGCCATGGGTACTTCGCTTTCCGATCGTGCCTGGGGCAGGGAAAGTGCAGTTTACCGGATTACCGGTGTTATTACTGTTATTGGCGGATGGTTTTTTACTGCGTTTACCGCCTTTTCAGTTGCATTTTTATTTGCATTATTCATTAGGTGGGGAAGCTATCCTGCCGCGATTATTGCTTTAGTTATTGCTTTTACCTTTGTTATCAGAACCAATTTTATCCATAAAAAAAGAATACTGAAAAAATCTAAAGTTGAAGAGAAAACCAAACGGGTTTGGACAGAGGTAAGTGTTATGAAAGAATGTAACAAGAATATTAGCGAAACTCTTGGAAGTGTTGCTGCACTGCATTCCGGATTAACAAACGCATTTATTGCAGAGGACAGGAAAAAACTGAAAAAAGTTTCAGGAAAAGTTGATGAACTGAATGAAATCACAAAATCACTCAAGAATGATGTTTATTCTACGATCAAAAAGCTGGAAGAAGACTCAATTGATACCGGGCATCATTACGTGCAGATACTTGACTATCTGAGAGAAACTGCCCACTGCTTAACCTACATAAGCGAGCCTTTTAATGAACATCTTGATAATGCCCATCCTTCAGTAATTCCTGAACAGGAGACGGAGATCATTAAACTACATGACAAGGTTGGTGTTTTTTATAAAAATGCACTTCGTATTTTAGAGCATAAACAATATAATGAAATGGATCTGATTATCAAGATGAATACTGAACTGATTAGTGACCTGGAAAAACTTAAAAAATTCCAGATAAAACTCATAAAAGCAGATAAGGTAAAAACCAAAAATAGCCTTGTTATATTTAACTATCTTTCCGAAACAAAGAATATGCTGCTTTACTCTATTAATTTATTGAAATCTCACCGGGATTTTGTTTTAAAAAACGGTTATTAGATAATATTCATTAGTTAAGCCTGTCATTTAGTCTTTCTGATCACTTTGGTATCAACTCTACATTACAAAACACTTCAATGTTAAGTTTATGTTAACAGATGAAGAAATGCCAAGCTTTTACTAATTTTGCTGACCCTGAAATTTGAAGACGAACTTATGAATTTTAGTTTCATTCAGTTCCTAACTTTATTTGGAGCCTTAAGCTTATTTCTTTTCGGAATGAAAGTTATGAGCGAAGGAATTCAAAAGCTTGCCGGTGACAAAATGCGCTCATTTTTGAGTGCAATGACCTCCAACCGTTTTCTTGGTGTAATAACAGGGTTTCTGATTACAACACTTGTGCAGTCATCATCTGCATCAACAGTAATGGTGGTTAGCTTTGTAAATGCTGGTCTGCTGAGCCTGGTTCAGTCGGTGGGTGTTATCATGGGAGCCAATATAGGAACTACCACTACAGCCTGGTTGATATCTTTTCTTGGATTTAAATTGAATATTTCGGCATTATCATTACCTATTATCGGAATAGCATTTCCATTGCTTTATTTTTCCCGGGATAGACTTACCTCATTGGGAGAAACATTACTTGGTTTTGCCCTGTTATTCATGGGTCTGGGGATGTTACAACAATCGGTGCCTGATCTTCACTCAAATCCTGAAATGTTTAGAGCATTGCAAAACCTGACTGATTATGGATTTGGAAGTGTCATGATTTTTCTGGGTATAGGAACTTTACTTACAATTGTATTACAATCATCAAGTGCCACAATGGCTCTCACACTTGTAATGTGCAACAATGGCTGGATCGGTTTTGAGCATGGTGCTGCCATAGTTCTGGGGGAAAATATCGGTACCACCATAACAGCTAATCTGGCCGCCCTGGTGGGTAATGTTTATGCAAAAAGAACTGCTTTGGCCCATACGCTTTTCAATGTTTTTGGAGTAATCTGGATGCTGGCTTTATTTAATATTTTCATTACTCAGATTGATAAGTATATGGTGAATATAGGGCTGGCATCACCAATGACTGATGCTTCCATGGTACCATTTGGACTGGCCATTTTTCATACAGCATTCAATATTACCAATACATTGCTGCTTATAGGTTTTATCAAGCTTATTGTTGTGAGTGTTGAAAAAATGATCCCATCAAAGGGCAAAATAGACGAAAAGCATCAGCTTGAGTATTTTGGAGGAGGATTTATGCAACTTGCTGAATTTTCTGTGCTTCAAGCCAAAAGAGAAACCAGGAGATATTGTGATCTGGCGCACAGGATGTTCAATTTTATTCCGGAAATGATTTACCAAACTGACCGAAAGAAGTTTGATAAGCTCCTGGCAAGAGTTAGCAAATATGAAGAAATTACCGATAGAGTAGAAATTGAAATCACTACATTCCTTATTAAAGCATCCAGGAAACAATTAAGTACAAATGCATCAGAGCAGTTAAGGAGAATGAGACTGGTTATCAGTGAAGTTGAGAAGGTTGGAGATGTTTGCTTTAAAATGGCAACGTTACTTGATAAAAAGAAGGAAGAAAAAGCTTATTTTACTCCCAAGCAGAGAGATGCACTTAACAAAATGTTCGAGCTGGTTAATGAAGCATTTGATGTGATGATGGTCAATATGGAAAGAGGAGAAGCTTTTGCCCGTTCAAATATTCAGCGCTCTTATGAACTGGAGAAAAAGATAAATCAATACAGAGACTTTGTTAATGAAGAGGTTATTGACGATATCGAAAAAGGATCTTACCATGTAAAAAGCGGATTCTATTTCAACAAGCTCATTTCATCCTGTGAGAAGGTGGCTGACTCTGTTTTAAATATTAATGAAGCGGCTGCAGGGGTGAACATTGAATAGTATCTATCTGCCTTTTATCCTTTCAGCAATAGTGTCAGCGATATATTCAGCTGAATCTTCCCCCAGCTCAAAAACAATTACATCACCCACATTCCATTTGCGCATCATGGGTTTTACCAGCTTTTCCCTGACTACCCAAAACTGGGCTGCTGAATTCTGCTGAATCACTTTTTCAATGGCAGGTGCCCAACCCTGGTTATTGATTTCCATGGGACCCAGTTCGTCAATTACCATTAAATCAGTAGGCGTTGTCAGGCTTTGTTCTATAATTTCGCGACCTGCATTTATTCCCTTTTCTTCAAAATAAAATCTTCCGTAATTGGGTTTTTGGTTATCAATACGGGTTGAACAGAGATTCTCTTCCCTACCTGTGGTAATATCCCTGATAGAGTAGGCATTACGTTTGCTATCATTTGTATTGCCAAAGGTTAAGAAGCCATTAATGGTGAAACCTTTTTTCTTTAGTTCATATACGACCTCCCGGGTGAGGCTTGTTTTACCCTGATTGATTTTGCCCGTAAGAACGAATACCGGTTTCCGGCTTTTTTCTATCTCTGTAAAGGAATCCAATAGGGTTTGTGACCGGTTTAGCATAGTATATGTAAGTCGCCTGAAACCACTTATGCTTTGCGACTGCATGTAAAATTCATTCATTATACCGGGTAGGGCTGAAAATGCAAGTTCCACAGCCTGGTAAAGGTTTTTAAATCCTTTGTTATACAGAAGATTTTTTATCACCGGATTCTTTAATTCAACACTGATGATGGCAA
>SLOJ01000054.1 GCA_007132585.1 Bacteroidales bacterium
ACATCAAAATGTCCTTCTGTTAAATATATTTCTCTGAGAATGGTAAACCGTTCGGGAGTTTTTCTGTGACCATTATTTTCAAGGTAAACAGAAAATATACTTTTTACGGTTTCCAGAACATCAGTATCTTCTTTACGGTTTTTCATGTACATGATCAGATGTTTTCTTATATGTATATGTCAAAATGCATTAAACACCTGCATTTTTAACAATAGCATAACTTTAACGCCATAAAGATATAAAAAGTTTTTGTTATTTGAAATGGTTATAAATAATTAAATAATAGCAATGATTATCAGCTACTTAACAAGACAAGGGAAATCATTTTCCGATTCGGGAAACCTGTCTCACGCCTTTAATCTTTTTTATTTTGCTTATAAGGTTGTTAAGATGCTGGGTATCATTTACATAAAGCATAACAGTGCCTTCAAAAGTACCGGCATTGCTATCAATGTTTATGGAGCGGATATTCAGGTTATATTCGCTGGAAATAAGGCTGGTAATGTCGTTGAGTATTCCCATATCGTCAATACCACGGATCTTGATACCAGACAGGAAGGCTATAGATTTTCCGGTATACCATTTAGCCTTTACAATGCGGTAAGCAAATTTTGACATGAGCTGCACCGCATTGGGGCAGTTATTACGGTGGATTTTAATCCCTTCATTGATGGTTACAAAACCAAATACATCATCACCCGGTATAGGATTACAGCATGGCGAGAGCGTGTAATCAAGTGCTTCCATACTATCACCGATAAGAAGTGTATCAGGTTTTTCCTTTAGTTTTTGCCTGATGGGATCAACCCCTTCCCTTTCCAGGGTAACACTTTTAGCTCCTTTAGAGAAAGGATTTTTCAGGTAACTGAGAATACCGCCCCGTTCCTGTTCTGATAAATAGTTTTTCAGGTCTTTAATATCCAGCTTATCAATGGCAAACTCATAGTACAGATCAATGGGGGCCTGCAGCTTAAAGAAGTTTACAAGCTTTTGTATATTTTCAGGATTGTTATCAATTTTCAGTTGTTTTAATTTTCTGTCGAGTTTTTCCTTCCCATCTTCCGCGATTTTCTTACGTTCTTCCTTAAGGGCAACTTTTATCTTTCCTTTGGCCCTTGCGGTGGTCACATAATTGAGCCAATCAGGCTTGGGTTTTTGCTTAACACTTGTAATGATCTCAATCTGATCGCCGCTTTTTAACGGATGACTTAGAGGAACAAGCTTATGATTTACTTTAGCTCCCAGACACTGGTCTCCGACTTTGGTATGAATAGAATAAGCAAAATCAAGGGCAGTAGAGCCGATGGGCAAAGTCCTGAGCTCACCTTTGGGAGTAAATACAAAAATCTCTTCTGAAAACAGGTTGAGTTTAAAATCTTCAATAAAATCAAGTGCATCTTTTTCAGAAGTCTTAAGGATTTCACGTATCCTGTAGAGCCATTTGTCGATACCACTTTCACCGGTTTTTGATTCTTTGTATCTCCAGTGGGCAGCATACCCTTTCTCAGCTACTTCGTCCATCCTTTTGGTGCGTATTTGCACCTCTACCCATTTACCCTGTTTGCTCATTACGGTAGTATGGAGTGATTCGTATCCATTGGCTTTGGGAGTTGAAATCCAGTCGCGCAACCTGTCGGGGTTTGGTCTGTAAATATCAGTTACAATGGAATATGCTCTCCAGCAATCGGCCTTTTCCCTTTGTTCCGGGGTATCAATAATAATTCGAATGGCAAAAATATCAAATACTTCATCGAAGGGGACTTCCTGTTTCTTCATTTTCCCCCAGATAGAACTGATGGATTTGGTACGGCCAAGAATTTTATAATTTAAACCTTGTTCGTTAAGCGTTTTTTTTATTGGATAAGTAAAGTTGGCTATAAATCGGTTTCGTTCCTCTTCTGATTCTACCAGTTTTTGAGAAATTGATGCAAAAATATCAGGATCAGTATACTTAAGCGCAAGGTCCTCCAACTCACTTTTTATGGCATGAAACCCCAGGCGGTGTGCCAGCGGAGCGAACAGATAAAGGGTTTCATTGGCTATTTTCAGCTGCTTTTTTGGTGGCAGGGATTCAAGCGTACGCATGTTATGCAGGCGGTCAGCCAGCTTTATCAGGATAACCCTAACATCATCAGATAAGGTTAACAGCATTTTTCTGAAATTCTCAGCCTGCACCGAGGTGGTTTGATCAAAAATATCTGAGATCTTCGTAAGCCCGTCAATTATCCTGGAGACTTCTTCGCCAAAATACTCAGTAATATCTGCGAGTGTATAGTCAGTATCTTCAACCACATCGTGCAACAGGGCGCATACCACACTGGTAGCACCAAGCCCGATTTCTTCAACAACAATCTGCCCGACAGCAATAGGATGATAAATATAAGGTTCGCCACTTTTTCTGCGATGATCCTTATGTGCCTGCAGTGCAAAATTAAAAGCCTGCCGGATTGTTTTCCTGCTTTCAGGAGTAGTACGGGGGCGACATATCGATAAGAGCTTCCGGTATTGTTTCAGTATCTCGCGACGCTCCTGCTCTTCATCCATGCTTTGTATTTCCAGTCTATCAATATCTGACACGTTTAAAGATATTTACAGATTTTTTAATCCGGTTTTATTCAATTCAATGAAAAAAGTTATTTTTTTGCTTCGGTTCAGCTGTCCTTTTTACAAAGATACAGCAAAAGGGGCAAGGATAATAAATAATCCGTTACCATCTTATCAAATAACCAACAAACAACTCATTTGGTTTTATTATTCCTGATTTCCCTGTAAATCATACTAACTATACCATCACTTAGCCCGATTTTGGGTACCAACAACATTTTTGCTTGCATCGTTTTCATAATGAAAAAAAAGATCTCTGCGGCAGGAATAATGACATCGGCGCGGTCGGGTCGTAAACCCATAATCTCTATTCTCTCTTTCAAATTGAATTTCTTCAAATGACTAATAGCATATTCCAGGTTGTTGAAAGGCAGGGTTTTTTCAGGAATTCTGCCATAAAGTTTTGCAATTTTATTGATATTACCACCTGCTCCTACAACCAGAATATCTTTAAAATCTTTTTTATACTGCATAAGCCATTCCTTCAGTTCACCCCATTCACTCTTTTTTACTTTGTTATTGAGCATTCTAACCGTACCAATTTTAAAGGAAGATGATGCAACCACCCCTTTTTTTGACATAAGTGAAAGTTCAGTACTACCGCCACCCACATCTACAAAAAGTGAGTACTTATAATTTTTTACCTGTTCCAGGTTTTGAATTGCGCCAACAATTTGTGCCTCTTTTACTCCGTCTATTACTTCAATCTGAATGCCGGCAAAATCAGCAACGCGGGCAATGACTTCAGTACTGTTTTTTGCCTCACGCATGGCTGATGTTGCAAATGCACGGTAGGTAACAGGCTGAATGACCTCAATAAGGAGCCTGAATGACTCCATTGTTTTTACAAGTTTATCAATCTTCTCATCCGAAATCCTTTCATGTACAAACACATCCTCTCCCAATCGCACCGGAACTCTCATCAGTGAAGCTTTTTCGACAATTACTTGTCCATCCTTTTCAAAAACATTGGAAAAAAATAACCTTATGGCGTTAGAGCCAATATCAATGGCAGCGAGTAACATAAAAGATCAATGCTTGTAAAACTGATTTTTAAAATAATTATATGTTTCTGACTGCGAACGGAACGGCAATTCATCATTGGTTTGGTAACGGTTCAGATTATTTTTACCCAGCAGGCGGGCTTTTACATTGTCTTTCCACTGAATATCGAGTATAGTTTGCAGTTCTGTTTTAAGACTTTCGTCATACACGGGAACACCCACTTCAATTCGATGATCAAGGTTGCGGGCCATAAGATCAGCAGAAGAAATATAGTACATAGGATCACCATTGTTGTGAAATACAAATATCCTTGCATGCTCAAGATATCTGTCAACAATACTGATGGCTTCAATATTCTCACTTAGTCCTTTAATCCCGGGTACCAAAACACAAATGCCCCGTACGATCAGGCGAATTTTTACCCCGGCTTCTGAAGCGGCATAAATCTTTTTTACAATGGTTGCATCTACCAGAGAATTTAGTTTCATTATTACTTCAGCCTTTTTGCCGGCACGCGCATTGGCAATCTCCTGATTCAGCATCTGCATTATGAACCTTCGGGTTTTGAAAGGACTAACTATAAGATGCCTGAAAGCTACCGGAGTAAGGTAAGATCGTTCAAACAAAGAAAAAACCTGCTCTACCTCTTCAGTAATGGTGGGGTTAGCAGTAAGCAGATGAACATCTCCATAAATTTTACTTGTAACCTCATTAAAATTACCTGTACCAATGTTGGCGTAAAGCTTGTTATCGCCATGTTCTTTGCGTTTTATCAAAATTAGTTTTGAATGTACTTTTAATCCTGCAGTGCCGTGTATGATTGAAACACCCTCTTCCTGCAACTTTTCTGACCAGTAAATATTTGCCTGCTCATCAAAGCGGGCCTGAAGTTCAAGGTAAACCGTAACATCTTTACCGTTTCTCGCTGCATTGATAAGGGCATTTACAACTTTTGACGTTCTGGCAACACGGTACAAGGTCATCTTTATGGATTTTACAGCCGGATCGATAGAAGCTTCCCTGAGCAAATCAATAAAATACTGAAATGACTGATAGGGAAAATTGATCATAATATCTCTCTGACGAATAGCTGCCAGTATACTTTTACTGCCTGAAAGATGCCGGTGCGGGAGTTGTGGGGCCGGAGAATATTCAAGATGTGGGCCTCCCACATTGGGAAATGCCATAAAATCCTTGAAGTTATGGTAACGACCGCCCTTCATGGTATTATCCTTGCTGGAGATTTTCAGTTTACCCGTTACCATTTTGAGCATGGGTTCCGGAATGTCGCCATCGTAAACAAATCTTACCGGCCGGCCTTTTTTCCTCTGTTTGATGCTCTCGCTCATGCGCTCCATCAAACTTTTCGAAACATCATTATCTATCTCCAATTCAGCATCGCGCGTAACCTTAATGGTATATGCATCAAACTCATCATAATCAAAAACCGAGAAAATATCGGCAAGATTATAGCGAATAACATCATCAAGTAAAATGATAAAATTCCGGTCTTCCTTTTTGGGCAAAATCAGAAAACGTGATAAAACAGAGGTTGGCACCTTGATAAGAGCATGATCATCTTTCAGGCTTTTGTCCTTTTTCCTTAATCGTACAGCAAGGTAAATGGATTTGTCTTTGAGAGATGTTGACCTTTTGATGTTTTTCATCATTATGGGAAACAGGTTAGACCGCACGTTCTCACGGAAATACTCTCTTACAAACCCTCCCTGATCATCACTGAGTTGATTCTCGTTTAGCAGAAAAATATTTTCTCTTTCCAGTTCCTTAAGTATATGATCATATATTTCCAGAAATCTTTTCTGGTAGGTATAATCAATTTTATTGATCTTACTTAAAAGCTCTGATGGTGATTCTTTGAGCGTGTTTTCCGGGTCAGGAATATCTGACAACCTTCGCCAGGTTGCCACTCTTACGCGAAAAAACTCATCCAGGTTATTGGAAAAAATACCCAGAAACCGCATCCGCTCAATCAAAGGTACTCTTTCATCAGCAGCCTCCTGTAATACCCGTTCATTGAAGGATAGCCAGCTTATCTCACGGTTTATAATTTGTTTTTTCTTCATTTCTGCCGATTAAGAAAATACCAGATCAGGCATTAACTGGATTAACACATCTGTAAAAACATTAAAGGAATGGCTTTTAGCATTAAAGCGTTTTTGGTATTATAACAAAAGGAATATTCCTTTTTGCAAGCATAATCTCCCGCCACCTTTCCGTTTGAAACGCAACGCATACAACACCCGAAGTTGGTAAATAGTCAATTTTCTGATCGTCAGGAAGAAATACATTTGCAAACCTGGTCATATCCGGATTATGCCCCACCAGCATTACTTGCTCAATTTTACTATCTAATCCGTAAAGTATATTCTCCATTGCCGTTTCTCCGGAAAAATATAGATTCTCATCTATAAGCATTTTGTCAGGGTCATAACCCAGAATATCTGCAAATATTTTTGCTGTCTCTACAGCACGAACAGCATGGCTTGAAACAATCAGGTGGGGTTTTGCGCCTTCATTTAAAAGGTGTTTTGCGACCTTCTGAGCCCTTTTAATTCCTTTTGGAAG
>SLOJ01000210.1 GCA_007132585.1 Bacteroidales bacterium
AATCCAAATAACTGGACTACCGACAAACAAAAGAATGAGCTGATAAAAGAACTTCTGCATAATTTTTCAATCAAGTTTAAAGATACACTAGGAACGTATAATCGCAAAAAGTTTACTGCCACTGTAGGAGATGAACTTCCTGCAGGAATTGTGCAGCTTGCAAAAATATATCTTGCAAAGAAGCGTAAACTTAAAGTGGGTGATAAAATGGCAGGCCGCCACGGTAACAAAGGTATTGTTGCCCGTATTGTAAGACAGGAAGATATGCCATTCCTTGAGGATGGAACCCCTGTTGATATTGTGCTTAACCCATTGGGTGTTCCATCCCGGATGAACCTCGGTCAGATTTATGAAACCGTTTTAGGTTGGGCCGGCCAGGTTCTTGGAGAAAAGTATGGTACACCCATCTTTGACGGAGCCAATATTGATCAGATAAATGAATTGATGCGTAAGGCCAGCCTTCCTGAAAACGGTAAGGTATATCTTTTCGATGGAGGTACCGGTGAAAGATTCGACCAACCTGCCACTGTTGGTGTTATTTATATGCTTAAACTAGGGCACATGGTTGATGATAAAATGCATGCACGCTCCATAGGGCCTTATTCACTTATTACACAGCAACCTTTAGGTGGTAAAGCCCAGTTTGGTGGTCAACGTTTTGGTGAAATGGAAGTATGGGCTCTTGAAGCATTTGGTGCGGCCAATATATTGCAGGAGATCCTTACAGTTAAATCTGATGATGTTATTGGTCGTGCAAAAGCATATGAAACAATCGTTAAAGGCGATAACATGCCAACACCCGGTATTCCCGAGTCTTTCAATGTACTTGTACATGAATTAAGGGGTCTGGGTCTTGATATAAAATTTGAATAAACCTTCTTATTCAGACAAGGGTTTTTAATATCCTTGTCTGAATACTCTTTATCAGGAGTAAAAACCTGTTTAATTATTTTTGACTTACATTTTTCAATAATATCAACTCTCTTTCTATGGCTTTCAGAAAAGAATCCAATGTAAAAAGCAATTTTTCCCAGATAACAATTAGCCTGGCATCTCCGGAGTCAGTTCTGGAAAGATCGCATGGTGAGGTGCTTAAGCCCGAAACCATCAATTATCGTACTTATAAACCTGAACGTGACGGTTTATTCTGTGAAAGAATATTCGGACCGGTTAAGGACTGGGAATGCCATTGTGGCAAATACAAAAGAATCCGTTACAAAGGGATTGTTTGTGACCGTTGCGGTGTTGAAGTAACCGAGAAAAAAGTAAGAAGGGAAAGAATGGGGCACATCAAGCTTGTTGTTCCGGTTGCCCATATTTGGTTTTTCCGTTCCTTGCCCAATAAGATCGGCTATCTGCTTGGATTGCCCTCAAAAAAACTCGATCAGATCATTTATTACGAAAGGTATGTTATTATCAACCCCGGAGTAAAGGGTGATGAGTTCAATTATCTTGATTTTCTTACCGAAGAAGAATATTTCAACATACTGGAATCTCTTCCCAAGGATAACCAGTTACTGGAAGATGACGACCCCAACAAATTCATTGCAATGATGGGGGCCGATGCCCTTAAAGAGCTTCTTGTTCGTCTTGATCTTGATCAGCTGTCTTACGATCTCAGGCACAAGGCCAATACCGAAACATCTCAGCAGAGAAAAGCCGACGCTCTTAAACGTTTGCAGGTGGTTGAAGCTTTCCGTGAAGCGAATTCACGTATGGAAAATAAACCGGAATGGATGATCGTAGATGTAGTACCGGTTATACCACCTGAGTTACGCCCTCTCGTTCCGCTTGACGGAGGAAGGTTCGCTACAAGTGACCTGAATGACCTCTATCGTAGGGTGATCATCAGAAATAACAGGTTGAAAAGACTTATTGAAATAAAAGCTCCCGATGTAATATTACGTAACGAAAAACGTATGTTACAGGAAGCAGTTGACTCTTTGTTTGATAACTCAAGGAAGACCAATGCAGTGAAAACTGAATCAAACCGTCCGTTGAAATCTTTAAGCGATAGCCTTAAAGGAAAACAAGGACGTTTCCGTCAAAATCTTTTGGGGAAAAGGGTTGACTATTCTGCCCGTTCAGTTATTGTTGTGGGTCCTGAACTAAAACTTCATGAATGCGGTATACCCAAGGAGATGGCTTCAGAACTCTTCAAGCCGTTTGTAATCAGAAAAATGCTGGAGAGGGGAATTGTAAAAACTGTAAAATCTGCTAAAAAGATTGTTGATCGAAAAGATCCGGTGGTATGGGATATTCTTGAAAATGTACTTAAAGGACACCCCGTATTGCTCAACCGTGCTCCCACGCTACACCGCCTGGGTATTCAGGCTTTCCAGCCAAAACTTATTGAGGGTAAAGCAATTCAGCTTCATCCGCTTGTATGTACGGCTTTCAATGCCGACTTTGACGGTGACCAGATGGCTGTTCACGTTCCTTTGGGAAATGCTGCTATCCTTGAAGCACAGCTTTTGATGCTGGCTTCTCACAATATTCTTAACCCTGCAAATGGTGCTCCTATAGCAGTTCCTTCTCAGGACATGGTTCTTGGGCTTTATTACATGACCAAAGCCAGGAAAAATACAGCTGAGTTTCCCATGAATGGTGAAGGACTTACTTTCTATGGACCTGAAGAGGTTATGATCGCCTACAATGAAAGAGCTATTGATCTTCATTCAATTATTAAAGTAAAGGTTAAAGTTTCTGAAAATGGAAATCTCGTTGAAAAAATCGTTGAAACTACTACCGGTAGGATTCTTTTTAATGAAGTTGTTCCGGAAGAATATGGCTATATAAACCAGCTTCTTACCAAGAAGGCTTTGAGAGATATTATTGGCGGTATTATGAAGAAAACAGGTATTGCCAATACTTCTCAGTTCCTTGACGACATTAAAGATCTTGGATTTTACATGGCATTTAAAGGAGGCCTTTCCTTTAATCTTGGTGATATCCTTGTTCCTGAAGAGAAGAGAATTCTTATTGATGCAGCCAACGACCAGGTTAATGAAGTAAGAGGTAACTATAGTATGGGGTTCATTACTAATAATGAGAGATATAACCAGATCATTGACATATGGACACATACCAATGCAAAACTTACCAAGGTACTGATTGATAAAACCACCGCCGATAATCAGGGCTTTAATCCTGTTTATATGATGCTTGATTCAGGTGCAAGGGGTTCAAAAGAACAGATTCGTCAGCTCTCGGGAATGAGGGGTCTTATGGCCAAGCCCCAGAAATCAGGAGCGAAAGGTGGTGAAATTATCGAGAACCCGATTCTTTCCAACTTTAAAGAGGGGTTATCGGTTCTTGAGTACTTTATTTCAACTCACGGTGCCCGCAAGGGTCTTGCGGATACAGCTCTTAAAACAGCAGATGCAGGTTATCTGACACGTAGGTTGGTTGATGTATCACAAGATGTTATTATTAATGAAAATGACTGTGGTACTTTGCGTGGTCTTACAGCTACGGCACTCAAAAACAATGAAGAAACTGTTGAAACTCTTTACGACCGGGTACTGGGCCGTACATCTCTGCAGGATATTCTTCATCCAACTTCCGGTGAAAGGATTGTTGGAGCCGGTGAAGAACTTACTGAAGAAATTTGCCAGGTAATTGAAGAATCACCTATAGAAGCTGTAGAGATTCGTTCGGTGCTTACCTGTGAGTCAAAACATGGTGTTTGTGCCAAATGTTATGGTCGTAATCTTGCAACCGGCCGTATGGTTCAGAAAGGTGAATCTGTTGGTGTTATTGCAGCACAATCTATTGGTGAGCCGGGTACACAGCTTACTCTTCGTACTTTCCACGTTGGTGGTACGGCAAGTAACATTGCTACCGCATCGAAAATTAATGCCAAATATGCCGGTATTATTGAAATTGATGAGTTAAGGGCAGTACCATTTACTTCGGCTGACGGACGTAACTACTTTGTTGTTATCGGACGTTCTGCCGAGATGAGAATAGTTGATAAAAACACCCGCATGATCCTCACTACCCAAAACATTCCTTATGGCGCCAACCTTTATGTTGAGCATGGTGCAGAAGTGGAGAGCGGTCAGTTGATCTGCGAATGGGATCCTTACAACGCCGTTATTATTTCAGAACTAAGTGGAAAAGTAGTATTTAACAATATGGTTGAAGGAACCACTTACCGCACTGATTCTGACGAACAAACCGGTTATTATGAGAAGGTTATCATTGAAAGCAAGGATAAAACACGGAACCCGTCAATCAGTGTTGTAAATGCTGAAGGTGAAGTGCTCAAAACCTATGATATGCCGGTAGGTGCTCATATCGTGATCAACGAAAATAAAGAAATTATCACCGGTTCTATCATAGCTAAAATTCCAAGAGCTATTGGAAAATCTGGAGACATTACCGGTGGTTTGCCAAGGATTACCGAACTGTTTGAAGCACGTAACCCATCTGATCCGGCAGTTGTTTCTGAAATCGACGGTGTAGTTTCTTTTGGTAAGAAGATCAAGCGCGGTAATCGCGAGGTGATCATTACTTCCAAAACCGGCGATGAAAAACGTTACCTGGTTCCATTGTCAAAACAGATCCTTGCTCAGGAAAATGACTTTGTAAAAGCGGGAACGCCATTATCAGACGGGCCTACTACTCCTGCTGATATTCTCGCCATTAAAGGACCTACTGCTGTTCAGGAATATATTGTGAACGAAGTGCAGGAAGTTTATCGTATGCAAGGAGTTAAGATCAACGACAAGCATTTTGAAGTGATTGTACGCCAGATGATGAGGAAGGTAACCATTGAAGATCCCGGCGACACCCGTTTCCTTGAGAATGAGATTGTAAACAAGGTTGACTTTATGGAGGAGAATGACGAAATCTTCGGTAAAAAAGTGGTTGAAGATCCGGGTGATTCTGCTCTTAAACCAGGACAGATAATCACTGCAAGGAAACTCAGAGATGATAACTCTATGCTTAAGCGTAAAGATAAGAAAGTTGTGGTTGCGCGCGATGCAAGGGGTGCAACAGCCAGACAGCAGTTGCAGGGTATTACCCGCGCTTCGCTGCAAACCAAGAGCTTTATCTCTGCAGCATCATTCCAGGAAACAACCAAAGTTCTTACAGATGCAGCTGTAAACGCTAAGATTGATAACTTAAATGGACTTAAGGAGAACGTTATTGTCGGACACCTTATTCCCGCAGGTACAGGTTTGCGTGAGTACGAAAACATCATTGTAGGCTCAATGGAGGAATATAACCTTCTGATGGCTTCCAAGCAAAAAGTAGAAGCTGAAGAAGATAACTAAACCGATTCTTTGAATCTTAAAAATCTTTTATTATGTCTGAAAAGAAAATGCCCGGTGGCCAGCAACTGAATATAGAACTTTCAGAAGATGTTGCTGATGGAACATATTCGAATCTTGTAATCATCACACACTCACACACAGAGTTTGTGCTTGATTTCCTAAGACTTATGCCCGGGGTACAAAAAGCAAAAGTTAAATCGAGGATTGTTATGACTCCTCAGCATGCAAAACGTTTGCTCAGAGCTCTTAATGAGAATATCTCGAAATATGAAGAGAAAAATGGTCCTATAAAAGATAGCCCTGAAGGTGGAAAATTGCCCATGAGCTTTGGAGGACCAACAGCCCAGGCATAATTATTTAATACTCATTCTGTAATGTGAAAAGCCGGAGATGATCATTCATTTCCGGCTTTCGTTTTATTTGTTGTTTGCACTAAAAGGGTAATATCTGTTTTATCAGGGTTTGATAATTTTTAATGTGTGATTCTCATTTTCATTACCCGGTACACTTATGTTTACCACGTAAATACCTTGTCCAAATGATACGAAATCCTGCGTAAAATTATCAAGAAGGACTTCTTTTGTCCGGAAGATAAGCCTGCCGGTAATATCAAAGACTGAAACCTCTCCATAAACCGCTTTAAATGAAATGTTCAACTGGTTTCCGTAGTGTGATAAATACACGTGTGGTTTTACTTTATCTCTAACATATTTATCTGTTCCCGCGGGTAATGTGATAGTAATAAAGTCAGTTCTTGTAAGTGAATCGGTTCCTGCTTCATTTTCAGCCACGAGTTTTACAGTATAAGTTCCTGGTTCAGAGAAAGAAATTACGGGTTCTGTGGATGCGGCATCAGTGTCATTGTGGAAATTTACGTTTTCAGGAATGAAAGACCAGGAATAATTGTTTGCATCATGCGATGGAGTACTGTAATTAAATAATGTAATCTCTTCATCAGTGAATGCATTTGTTGTACTTGCATCAAAGTTAGCCACGGGAGGGTCTTCATCCGAAGGTTCACGATAAATATCGCGGTATTTTATTCTAATAGCAGGAGTTTCATCAGAGCCTTCAAAAACAGTATAACTTACTTCCAGAACAGGATTTTTTTCATCTTTTGCCAGCCATGAATACCTGGTTATTGTTCTGTTTAATACTACAGGCTCTCCAAAAGATTCCCAGTAAACACTATCCGATTCATAGATTGTGCTTTTTATCCTAAGTGCATCAAACTCACCAAAAGGAGTAACGATATTTCCCCAACCATCAACTTCATTAATTCTATACCCCTGCCGTGTAAGAGATAAGGTGTCGCCAAGGTTTGTGCTGCCAAAAAAAGCAGTACTGTCCTGATCACCAAAATTAAGTGGAAAAGAATAGATAACATCAGGTTCGGAGTATTTTAAAGGAAGCCCGAATCCGTCAAGTAAAATGAAAAATCCATCATTGGTATAATGTTGTGATGTATTTTTGAAAACACTGTAAACGCCATCCACATCAACTTCAAAATCATCAAGGGGTAAGTCTCCAAAAGCGCTTGTAGCAATTGCATCGCTTCCAAAGATAATACCCATCAAAAAATTAATACCGCTGACAAGTTCATATTCTTCAAGTACCTGGGATTGATGTTTCAGACCTGAAAAGTTCCACTGAAAATCTTCACCCGTTGGTAAAAAGTCATATTGCTGCGGGTTAATGGTGAGGCTGTACCGCAGCGTATCTCCTGCGGCAGGCAGATCATTGTCATTGATCGTTATTTGACTGTACACAGCGGGCGCAAGCAGACTGAACAGCAGCACCGGTAATATGATCTTTTTCATAGTGCACGTATTTGGTTTGTAATTTCTGTGGTTATTTTTTATAAATGATTGATACAATCGGACAATATTATGTCCGGTATATCATAAACTTTTAATAAGTTCTTTAAAAATCAGGGTCATCTTGGGCTGAGCTTCACCGGCTGCATTCTGGACTTCATCATGCGAAGTTCCAACTTCACCCTCATCAAAAACTGCCATATTGGTAATAACAGAGATTCCGAAACAGGTTAATCCCATGTGTTTGGCTGCAATTACTTCGGGAACGGTTGACATACCCGTGGCATCTGCCCCCAGTATACGAAACATCCGGTATTCGGCAGGTGTTTCAAGTGTAGGTCCTGAACTTCCTACATAAACACCTGTCTGGCATTCAATGTTATTGGCTTTGGCAATATCCTTAGCCTTTTCGATCAGTTCTCTGCTATAGGTTTCTCCCATTTCGGGGAAACGGGTTCCGAGTTCTTCAATATTTTTACCTCTTAGCGGATTTTCGGGGAACATATTAATATGATCTTTGATGATCATAAGATTTCCAACTTTAAATGATGGATTTAATCCTCCGGCGGCATTGGAAAGGAAAATGTGAGTAATGCCAAGCATTTTCATTACGCGTATAGGAAAAACTACCTGTTGCATTGAATAACCTTCATAATAATGAAAACGACCTTGCATAGCTACAATTCTTTTTCCTTCCAGGAAACCAAAAATGAGCTTGCCATCATGTCCTTCAACCGTTGATACAGGGAAATCAGGTATGTCGCTATAATCAAAGCTGAATTTTATATCAATAGCATTTACAAGCCCACCCAAACCCGAGCCAAGGATTATACCTGCTTCTGGAGTAAAACCGGTTTTCTTTTTTAAATATTTCGCTGTTTTCTTAATTTTCTTCATAGGGTAGTTTTTCGTTTTATTATTCTTCGCAATGCTAAGTTAATAATTTTGATATTGTAAATGATATTTTGAGATGAACTGAAAATAAATGCATCGATAATAAATTAAATATCAAACACAGTTTCCAAAGCGTATTATTGATTAAATTTGCACCATCTTATCAGGTAAAATCACAGGAAACATTTGGATATTGCTTTTGTTTCTCATTTTAATTGTCAGATATTGGGCCTGCCAATCAAATCATATTTAGTTTTCCGGTATACTTTGGAACAAACCGAAAAGTGTTTTTAATAAATTCCCAAACTAAAAAAGTTATTATTTTTATTTATATGGCAAATGCTTCAAACAACTTGAAAGTAAAGGGAAATATTTCTGATCTTATAATCCATGATGTAATGATCATCACCATGAATTCTGAATATAAGGTTTACGTTGATGGTGCTGTTGTTATAGACAAGGATCGTATACTGGCTATAGGAAATACTGCAGAAATTCTCGACAAATACGATGCCCGTGAGATTATTGACGGATCTGGAAAACTTATCATGCCGGGTTTGATCAATACCCATACCCATGTTCCCATGACCATATTCAGGGGATATGCTGATGACATGCCTCTCCACGAATGGTTATATGATTACATCTTTCCGGTTGAATCGGAATTTGTAAATGCCGAAAATGTTACCCTGGGAACCAAACTTGCCATGGCTGAAATGCTTCGCAGCGGTACAACAACCTTTAACGATATGTATTATCATATTGAAGACATTGCCACAGTTGTTGACCAGGTTGGAATGCGGGCAGTTCTTTCAGAAAGTGTAATTGATTTTCCTGCACCCAACAGCCCTACACCGGAAGATGGGTTAAAAACTGCCGAACAACTTATCAGGAAATGGGGTAACCATTCCCGTATTACGATCTCGGTATCTGCTCATGCACCTTACAGTTGTTCGTCTGAGCTAATTCAGAGTGCCAAAGCACTTGCTGATAAGTACCAGGTCCCATTCAATATTCATGTGGCTGAAACCCGTAAAGAATTTGAACAGACCATGAAAGATTTCAACCTTACTCCGGTGGGTTACCTGAATCAGCTGGGTGTTCTGGGGCCCAATGTTATTGCTGCCCATGCTGTACATATTACTCCCGAAGATATTCAAATTCTTATCCAACGCAGTGTTTCGGTTGCTCACAACCCAGAGTGTAATATGAAACTGGCCAGTGGTGTGGCACCCATTCCTGAATTATTAAAAGCAGGTGTTAAAGTGGGACTTGGTACTGATGGTGTAGCCAGCAATAATGATCTTGACCTTTTTGATGAGATGAATACTGCTGCCATTCTTCACAAGTTAAACAGCAAAGACCCCACTGTGCTTGATGCACAAACAGTTGTAGAAATGGCTACCATGGGAGGTGCCAGGGTACTGGGTATGGAGAGTGAAATCGGTTCGCTTGAAGCAGGAAAAAAAGCCGATATGATACTTATGGATATGATGCAACCACATGCACACCCCATTTACAATATTTATTCGCTTTTGGTTTATAGTATGAAAGGTGCCGATGTGGAATCGGTAATTATTGATGGAAAGTTTGTGATGCGCGACAGGAAAATTTTAAATTTAGACGAAAAGTCGCTTTATAGCAAAATAGAAAGTGTTGCAGTAAAAATCAGAGAGAAAAATAACCTGCTTACGTTAAAAAAGCCACTCAAAGATTAGGAATTGTGAGGGTTTAGTCGCATTGACATTTGCTTGTTTAATATGTAAAATAAATGGTGGGGAGCATATTTCTGCCAGTTTACATCATTAAAGTGCCTGCCGAAAGCAATATAATAATCAATATTGGCAGATTCAAATTCTCTGATTACAAAATCCCTGAAATTGATGCCTACGATCCATCCATCATTAATTTCGTCAAACCATTCTTCGTAATAACAATCATCAGAGTAGTGAAAGTTAAGTACATTTTCACCAACCAGTATGTATTTGGTTATTCCCTGTTCGATCATGGGTTCAATAATATTTCGCTTCAGATACATAATATCATTATGAAGGCAATCATTCCATTCTCCGATCATTTCAATGATAGCATATTGCTGATCATAATCAACAAAAAGGATTTTTATAAAAAGGGTAGGTGACCCTATCT
Organism: Bacteroidales bacterium; assembly: GCA_007132585.1. GTDB lineage: Bacteria > Bacteroidota > Bacteroidia > Bacteroidales > UBA7960 > SKVR01. The sequence continues at coordinate 10,145 of SLOJ01000210.1, forward strand.
CATCCCACTGAGGATGTATGAGATGATCATAAATGGCATGGGTAAATTCAAATTCACTGTAATCGCGACCAAAAAACGGAGATCTCTCATCCTCAGAAGCGACGTAAACATTTCTCCATGAATAAAAAGGTTCTATGTCATGCATATTCAAACAGATTCAAAAATATGCCGGATAACACAGATCCGGCAGCTAATTATAGATTAAATTTAGCCATTTTCGATGCAATGACAAAATACTTTGGGGATTTTGAGATTATTTAAAACTTTACTGATATCAGTTTTAAACGGTATCTTAATAAACCTTTTTGGTTTCAAAATCCAACCATGTCTGGAAGGGCGAAAAAAAAGTATCGGGTTTAATATTGATGGTTGGAAGTTTCCTTTTATCAGGAGGAAGAGACACTTCGCGATAAATATACGAATCGTCAAAACCGGCCTTGGCGGCATCGGTATTTTCAGCAGCAAAAACCAACATTTTTGGTCTTGCCCAGTAAATAGCACCCAAACACATGGGGCAGGGTTCGCAACTTGCATAAATAATACAGTCGGTTAGCTGGTGCGAATCCAGGTTTTTACAGGCGTCACGTATGGCAACAACTTCGGCATGTGCAGTTGGATCATTTGATGAGGTTACTTTGTTTATACCTCGCCCGACAATTTTACCGTCTTTTACTACCAGCGCGCCAAATGGGCCACCTAAGCCTGTGCCAACATTTTCTTTCGCCATTTTTACGGCTTCATTGATAAATTTCTCATGCTCTTGCATTGCAAACATATTTTATTTTACGCATTGCTAAATTAATGAAATCCCTGATTCGATTCATACGGGTTGAAGCAATGTTTGCTATTCTTATTAACTTTGACCGTTTCTTCTTTACAAAAAACAATAGCAGATGCTGAATCTGAAGTAAAAAGCGATTCATAGAAATAGAAAAATTATCAGGATATTTGCATACATATGAACTGGAAAGCACTTTTATCTACATTACGTTACGGACAACCAATAAAAATTAATAAGGAAATTGGTGATATACGCTCTGAATTTCAACGTGATTATGACCGGCTGATTTTTTCATCTCCATTTCGCCGTTTACAGAATAAAACCCAGGTTTTTCCATTGCCGGGAAGTGTTTTTGTGCACAACAGGCTGACGCATAGTCTGGAAGTAGCCAGTGTAGGACGATCTCTTGGTAACCTGGTGTGTGAAAAGATTTATTCATCACTTACTGAAGATGAAAAAATATTGGTACGTGAAATAGATACTGTTGTTGCAACAGCCTGCCTGGCCCATGATCTTGGAAATCCGCCTTTCGGGCATAGCGGTGAAAAGGCAATTTCTCACTTTTTTGCTGAAGGTGATGGCAGAAAGATAAAAGACCTGATTTCGGCAGTTGAATATGAAGACCTTGTAAGTTTTGAAGGTAATGCCAATCTCATAAGACTGCTTACCCACCAGTTTCAGGGCAGGAGAAAGGGCGGATATGCGCTTACGCATGCATCGCTTGGAACAATGATAAAGTATCCGTTTGACTCATCACAATCAGGAGCAAAGAAAAAGTTTGGTTATTTTCAGACTGAAAAGGAAACCTTTGCTGAACTCATGACCGCACTGGAAATACCTTTGCTGGACAGCCGGAAAGGAATATATGCAAGGCACCCCCTGGTTTATCTTGTGGAAGCTGCTGACGATATTTGTTACCTGGTTATGGACCTTGAAGATGCTCAGAAACTTGGTATTCTGAGCCTTGAAACAGTTATGCAATTGTTCATGAATTTTTTTGCCGGTGATAATGAGCGGGAGACCAAAATCGGGCAAACCCTCATCGAAGTTACCGACCCCAATGAACAGATTGCTTTCCTCAGGGCAATGGTTATTGGTAAACTCGTTAATGCTGCTGCAGAAGTATTTGCTCAAAACTATGAAAGTATTATGGACGGCAGTTTTGAAAGTAAGTTACTCAAACTGATCGAACCCACACTGGCTTCTTCCATGAAGAAGTGCGAAGAAATATCCGTTAAGCAGGTATACAGGCATTCTTCGGTGGTCAAGATTGAAATTTCAGGATATAATATCCTTGGCGCATTGTTAAAGGAATTTTATTATGCTATCATGAACCCGTCGGAGGATTATACGCAAAAGATTCTGTCCCTGATGCCTGGGCAGTATCATATTCAGGAAAAACACCCCTATTTATTGGCCAGATCGGTAACGGACTTTGTTTCCGGGATGACCGATGTTTATGCTGTAGATATGTACAAGCAGATTAAGGGATTGGAGTTGAGATATGGGGTTTAGAATTTATTAAACCACATAATTATATTTATACATCAATCTAATGCAAAACTTTTCCGCCATAAAAAATATTCTTGACGAAAAATACCTGCAATATAATTCTCCCCGGTTTATCGTTACTGACCCCATAAGTATTCCCCACCGATACAGCACAAAGGAAGATCGCGAAATAGCAGGATTTCTTTCGGCCACCATCGCATGGGGGCAGCGAAAAAGCATTGTGCAAAGTGCTCTCAAACTTATGGCTTTGATGGATGATGCCCCTTCTGAATTTATTACGAATTTCAAAGAAAGTGACCTGAGGCGTTTCAAAGGCTTTGTTCACCGAACATTCAATTATACCGACATCTCTGTTTTTCTTTATGCATTGAAAAATATTTACCAGATCCATGGCGGTATGGAAAAACTTTTTGCCGATGGGCTTGCAATGGGTGGAATGGATCATGCTATTGCCCATTTCAGGAATATATTTTTTGAAGTGCCACATGTAGTCCGTACCCGCAAGCATGTTAGTAATCCGTTGAGTGGTTCCTGTGCAAAGCGGATTAACATGTTCCTTAGATGGATGGTGAGAAAGGATGATTGTGGAGTTGATTTTGGAATCTGGAAAAGCATTCGGCCCGATCAACTGATATGCCCGCTGGATGTACATTCAGGAAGGGTGGCTCGCAGATTAGGTTTGCTAAAAAGAAAACAGGATGACTGGAAAGCAGCCATGGAACTCACTGAAAATCTCCGCCAGTTTGATCCTGATGACCCTGTAAAGTATGACTTTGCCCTTTTCGGGCTTGGAGTTTTTGAAAAATTCTGATGGCTGAAAAGGGGCTTATCTTATAATTTCATCAATCCTTCTCAATTCGTCATCTGAAAAACTCAGATTATTCAAAGTTTTAAGGTTGTCATCCAGCTGCTCAACACTACTGGCACCAATGAGAACCGATGTTACGCGATGGTCTTTGAGCAGCCAGGCGATGGCCATCTGCGCAAGGCTTTGGCCACGTTCCCGGGCAATACTATTTAGTTTATTTACAATTTCAAGTTTCTCACGTGTTACCTGGTCGGGTTGGAGAAATCCTGTTGATTTGCCTGCACGCGAATCTTCAGGTATACCCTTAAGGTAACGATCGGTAAGCACTCCCTGTGCAAGCGGTGAAAATGCAATGCATCCGATACCCAAAGTTTCCAGAGAATCCAGGAGTCCGTCTTCTACCCAGCGATCCAGCATGGAATACCGTGGCTGGTGTATCAGGCATGGAGTACCCAGTTGTCCCAGAATATCAGCTGCCTGGCTGGTTTGTTCCGGAGAATAGGATGATACGCCAGCGTACAGTGCTTTTCCTTGCCGTACTGCCTGGTCGAGTGCCATCATGGTTTCTTCCATAGGAGTATGTGGATCGGGGCGGTGATGGTAAAAAATATCCACATATTCAAGCCCCATGCGTTTCAGACTTTGGTCGAGGCTGCTGATCAGATATTTCCTGGAACCAAGATCACCATAAGGGCCTGGCCACATATAATAACCTGCCTTGGTAGATATAACCATTTCATCGCGGTAGGATTTAAGATCCGTTGCCAGTATTTTTCCAAAGTTTTCTTCTGCACTGCCAGGGGGAGGTCCGTAATTATTGGCCAGGTCAAAATGGGTAATACCTGCATCAAATGCTCTGTGAATTATTTTGCGTGCATTTTCAAAAATATCAACACCACCGAAGTTATGCCATAATCCTAAAGAGATGGCTGGAAGCATCAGTCCGCTGCGGCCCGTGCGGTTGTATTTCATGGTTTCATATCGTTGTGGATGGGCTGAATAGTTCATGATATAGCAGTTTAGTATTAAGTTCTATACAAATCTAAGTATTAATGAAACCAATAAACAGAAATATATGGTTTTTTTAACAAGGATTAATTATTTGGTTCAAATTTCATATTTTGCTTTTTCTATCTTTGCCCACGCAAACTTTGATTAATCCGTTATGAAGGGTTTTTCCGGCCAATTTATTTTATTCATCTTTTCCTGTTTTATCTCTTTTGTTGCTTACGGGCAGAATGACAGAAGAGAACTGAATGCTTTACGAATTGATAATCCGCCTGTAATTGATGGTAAGCTGAACGAACCCGAATGGAGTAAAGCCCAGGTGGCCAGTGGTTTTTATCAATACGAACCCCATAATGACCGACCAGCCAGTTTTGAAACAGAAGTAAAGGTTTTATATGATGATAATGCTCTTTATATAGGAGCTAGAATGATTGACCCCGAACCTGATGATATTCTTACTGAACTCGGACTTCGTGATTCAGGTAATAACCTTAATGCTGATCTTTTCTGGATTGATATAAACCCCTTTGATGATGGCATTAACGGATTCAGATTCCAGGTTTCAGCATCCGGGGTACAAACGGATGTGAATATTTCCGGTGCCGGCAGTATGCGTGGCGATGTAAACTGGGATGCAGTTTGGTTAAGCGAAGTAACTATTGATGACGAAGGCTGGACTGTAGAGATGAAAATTCCTTACTCTGCACTTCGGTTTCCGCGTGATGACGTGCAAAATTGGGGCATTAATTTCTGGCGCGAGATTCGGCGTACCCGCGAGCAATCAAGCTGGAATTTTGTAAACCGCCGAATAGGCGATCCACTTGCATTTATGGGCCGGTTAACTGGTATACAGGGGATTACTCCACCCCTCAGACTAGCCTTGTTTCCCTACGTTTCAACGTATCTTGAGAAAAACGGCGGCGGAGATCGATGGGGTAATTCAATTGTAGGGGGGATGGACCTAAAGTATGGTATCAGTAACAGCTTTACAATGGATATGACACTTATACCCGATTTTGGTCAGGTACAATCCGATGCCAGGGTACTGAACCTTACTCCCTATGAAGTAAAATATGATGAAAATCGTCAATTCTTTACCGAAGGAACGGAACTTTTCGGGAAAGCTGATATTTTTTATTCACGACGCATAGGAACCATACCTCAGGGGTTTTCCAAACCGTATCAGGAATTGGAGCATGATGAAATTGTAACGGAAAACCCCCTTGAAACCCGCCTGATCAATGCCACAAAAATCTCGGGCAGAACTTCGGGTGGACTGGGGCTTGGCTTCTTTAATGCCATGACTGCAGCCAGCCGCGCAACCATAAGAGATACAATTACCGGATCTCAAAGAAGAATTACCACGCAACCTTTTTCCAATTATAATGTGGTGGTAGCTGATCAAAGTTTTAAAAACAATTCTTTTATAAGTTTTATCAATACCAATGTTACAGGTTCGGCGGATGGTTATATTGCGAATGTTTCGGCAACCGAATTCCGTTTTATGGATGCCAGTAATATGTTTCGTATTAGTGGTAATGCGGCCCTGAGCCAGCAGTATTATTCCGGCGATGATGATATATTTGGGTATAAATACGATGTTACTGCAGGCAAAGTTGGAGGTACATGGCAATATACCTATAATCGACTTGTGTTAAGTGATCGTTATGAGCCCAATGACCTTGGCTTTTTAACTTTCAATAACCTTGTAATGGACAAGGTAAGTTTCTCCTACAATATTTTTGATCCTTTCTGGCGTTTATGGAATTTGAGAAATGAAATCTCAGCCAATTACAACCGGCTGCATACTCCTGATACCTTTACCGGTTTTAATATTCAATATAATTTACGTGCACTTTTCGATACCCGTTTTTTTGTTATGCTCAGAACAGATTATCGCCCTCTGGGTAATCGCGATTACTTCGAACCCAGGGTTCCGGGGCGTTTTTATGAAACCGATGCTGCTTATGACTTGTTTTTTATGTATTCTTCAGATTACCGCAAGCGTGTTTATTTAGATGGCGATATGCGTTATTCAAAAATCATGTCGGAAGAATTGCAGGAGGGGTTTGGTTTTGAACTTCGACCCACTTTCAGGGCAAGCGACAGGCTGAATATGACTTACGGGTTTCGATACATGGGTAAAAATGGTGATATCGGATTTGTTGGTCTTCAGGATGAAGATAACATCCATTTTGGCAGGCGCAACACCGATACTTTTACCAATACCATCAGGGCTTCTTATATTTTTACCAATCATCTTTCATTGCGATTTGATCTGCGCCATTACTGGTCGTTGGTAGAATATACAGATGATTATTACAGGTTGCAGCAAGATGGGCGTCTTGATCCTCTTCAAGATGAACTAAATGCAGATAATATCAATTACAATGCTTTTACTATTGACATGTTACTGACGTGGCATTTTGCACCGGGCAGCCAGTTAACAATTGCATGGAAAAATAACATCGACAGCAACATTGCCAGGATTACCAGAAGTTATACTGAGAACCTGAGAAATACCCTTGATCAGCCACAGATCAATAGCTTCTCCTTAAGGCTGCTATATTACCTCGATTATCAGCGGGTAAGAAATATGTTTTCCTGATCATCGGAAGAGACAATAAAAAAAGCCGGCTGATTTGAGCCGGCTTTTTTTACTTTAAACTAAAAAAATCGGATTACTATCCTATTTTAGCAACCAGGTCAACAACACGGTTTGAATAACCATACTCGTTGTCATACCATGATAGAACTTTAACAAATTTACCATCCATAACCTGTGTCATTAATGAATCAAACACAGATGAGTGGGTATTACCTATAACGTCGGTAGAAACAATAGGATCGGTGCAGAATTCAAGAATTCCTTTCATTGGGCCTTCTGCTGCTTCCTTCATGGCTGCATTCAATTCTTCAACAGTAACTTCTTTTTCAAGTTCAGCAGTAAGGTCAACAACAGAACCGTCGGGTGTAGGAACGCGCATAGCGAAACCGTCAAGTTTTCCTTTTAAATCAGGAATCACCAGGCCTACAGCTTTAGCCGCACCGGTAGTAGTAGGAATGATGCTCATGGCAGCTGCACGTGCACGACGCAGGTCAGAGTGGGGTGCATCCAGAATGATCTGGTCGTTGGTGTATGAGTGGATGGTGTTCATCAAACCGCGTTTGATGCCAAATTTGTCATGCAATACTTTTGCAAACGGAGCAAGACAGTTGGTAGTACAAGATGCATTTGAATAAATTTTGTGCTCGGGTTTGATATCATGGTCGTTTACACCCAAAACCACGGTTGCATCCACATCGTCGGCTTTCTTTGAAGGAACGCAGAGAACAACTTTCTTTGCGCCGGCTTCCAGGTGAAGGCTGATCTTATCGCGGGTACGGAATACTCCGGTTGCTTCTACAACAACATCAATTCCATGATCTTTCCAGGGTAAGTTACCGGGATCTCTTTCAGCAAATACCTTGATCTTTTTACCGTTTACTACCAGATCTTCTCCGTCAACTTCCACGGTACCCGGAAATTTCCCATGCACAGAATCATATTTCAGCAGATGAGCAAGTGTTTTGCTATCAGTAAGGTCATTTACTGCAACTATCTCCAAATCGTTTCTGTCAAGAGAAGCTCTAAGTGTTAATCTTCCAATTCTTCCAAAGCCATTAATGGCAACTTTAGTTTGTCCCATATTGATTATTTATTTTAAGGTTATAAAATCAGAGTGCAAAGGTAAGCATTTCAAGTCTATTTATCCAGTCAAAACCCCGTTATGTGGAGTATTATTTTTTATTAATATTTATCCACATCAATGATGGCCAATGATTTAAATGTCATAATTTTGATGTCTCAATAAATATATTATTGACTTCCGTTTTTTATTTCCAATCTTACCATTATTACCGATATGGATGAAATTAAAATGTTTTTAAGCCAGGAGTTTGTGGGAAACACTGTGCAAAGTTATGCATGGTTCCTTTTTATTTTACTTGCAGGAATATTCTTTAAGCGTTTTGTTTCAAGGGTTTCAAATCGATTGCTTTTTAAATTTTTTAAGCGGTATTCGCAAAATATACCGAGCGATAAGTTTGTGGAGTTGATGCATAAACCGGTGGGCTTTACTATCATGCTCATTGTTGTTTACATTGCCTTTTCTTATCTCAGTTTTCCTGAACAATGGGAAATGGCTCCCAAAGATCAGTTTGGCATATGGATGATTTTGAATAAAGGTTATCTGGTTTTGTTATACTCTTCTTTTATCTGGATATTTCTCCGTCTGGCTGATTTTCTTTCACTTATCATGATCAAAAGGTCAGAAGGAATGGAAAGCAAGTATTCCGGACAGATTGTTCCTTTCTTTATTGATTTCATTAAAATAATCTTGGTGATCTTTGGTGTAATGATCATTTTAGGATCTATTTTTAGTGTTAATGTAGGAACTCTTGTTGCCGGTTTGGGTATTGGTGGTCTGGCCATTGCTCTTGCAGCCAAGGAAACCCTTGAAAATCTTATGGGTTCTTTTACCATTTTCCTTGATAAACCTTTTGTTGTGGGTGATATGGTAAGGGTATCAGGTATTACAGGCGTTGTTGAAAAGGTTGGGTTTCGCAGTACCCGCTTGAGAACACTTGAAAAAAGCTTTGTTACTCTTCCCAATAAAAAAATGGTGGATTCGGAACTGGATAATTTAACTTTGCGTACATTTCGTCGTTCACACTTCACAGTCGGAGTTACATATTCTACAACAACCGATCAGTTAAAAGCCATAGTTGCCGATATACAGGATTATATTGATATTCATCCCAATACCAATCAGGAAGGAAAAATCCGGTTTCATGATTTCGGACCCAGCAGCCTCGATATTATGGTGCTGTTCTTTGTTGATACCATGGATTGGTCTACTTACCTGGATGTAAAGGAAGAAATTCTTTATAAGATCATTGATATTGTAAAAAAACATGGTGCTGAATTTGCGTATCCTTCCACAAGTGTTTATATTGAAAAAAACCTTAAGTCTGAATGATATTATGCTGGCTTGTAGTCTTGTTCACAAAACAATTATTAATTTTGCAACAATAAAATAAAATACCATTTTCATAGTTATTTAAGCGAAACCCAAAACAGGTAAATTTAAGTTAAAAATTCATGATAAATTCGTTGTTACTACAGGTTCAGTTGGGCACCCAGGCTGTCGATACCCTGGCAGCAGAAGGCCCTTCAGAGGAAACTCTCAGTTTTTTTTCACTTGCTCTTAAAGGCGGAATTGTTATGATTCCCCTGCTCATTCTTTCAATCATTGCCATTTATATTTTCATTGAAAGGTATTTTGCCATCGGCAAGGCTTCCAAAGAGGAGTATAATTTTATGAATAATATCCGTGATTTTATTCATGATGGTCGAATCGACAGCGCCAAATCCCTTTGCCGCAATAATAACACACCGCTTTCGCGGATGATTTCCAAAGGCATCACGCGCATCGGCCGGCCCCTTAACGATATCAATGCTGCCATTGAAAATGTGGGTAAGCTTGAAGTTTCCAAGCTGGAAAAGAATATCGCATTTCTTTCAACCGTTGCCGGTGCTGCACCCATGCTGGGCTTCCTGGGAACCGTAATGGGAATGGTAAGAGCATTTTATAACATGGCGATGGCTGGAAACAATGTTGATATATCTTTGCTTGCCGGCGGTATTTACGAAGCCATGATAACAACCATTACCGGATTAATAGTGGGTATTATCGGTTATATTTGCTACAATATCCTGGTGTCGCGCATAGAGAAAGTTGTTTTTATGCTCGAAGCCAGGGCTACAGAGTTTATGGACCTGCTGCATGAACCGGCAGCTTAATTTATTTTCACTATGGCAATTAAACTCAGAAATCCAAGAAGAGCAGAGTTCAACATGGCTTCCATGTCTGACCTGGTTTTCCTGTTGCTTATATTTTTTATGCTCACATCTACACTGGTAGCACCCAATGCCATTAAGCTGCTTTTGCCCACCAGCGACAGCCGTACCATGGCAAGGCAAACGGTTACCGTTTACATAAATGCCGATAATGATATCTTTCTCGAAGAAACCCCGGTTGATCTTGACGCCTTACAAACCGGACTGATAACAGCTTTGGGTAATCAAACGGAAGGTTCTGTGGTGCTGCGTTCAGATCAGTCAGTAGCAGTACAATACATTGTAAGTGTCATTGATGTGGTAAATAACATCAACGGTATGTATGATACCAAACACAAAGTAATTCTGGCCACACAGCCACAACGATAATATGGTAGAACCCAAAAAGAAATATGATAACAAAGCCATTCTGGGAACCGTGATCTTTCACGCGGTCCTGTTGCTGGTTTTTATCTTTTTTGGATTAACCACGCCCCTGCCATTACCCGAAGAAGAAGGGGTACTGGTTAACCTGGG
>SLOJ01000160.1 GCA_007132585.1 Bacteroidales bacterium
CCATCATAAGTATCTTGAACTCATGGGGTGCTATGCTTATGACCGAAAGAAATACATTCAGAAAATCATTGAACCGGGAGAGGGGCTGATAGGTACATGCTACCTTGAAGGGCAAACTATTTACATGACGGATATTCCGCAATCTTATCTTACAATTACATCAGGACTTGGAGGTGAAAACCCGGGTGCTCTCATTATTGTTCCCATGCTTTACAATGAAAAGGTATACGGAATAATTGAGATTGCCGGTTTCAATGAGTTCAAACCCTACCAGGTTGAGTTTATGGAAAAGATTGGTGAGAGTCTGGCCGCCACCATTTCATCACTCAAAACCAATTTACGCACTGCATCTTTGCTGGAAATGTCGCAGCAACAAGCTGAAGAAATGAAGGCGCAGGAGGAAGAAATGCGGCAAAATATGGAAGAACTGAATGCTACCCAGGAAGAAATTGCACGAAAAGCCGCAGAGATGCAGGGAATCTTAAATGCCCTGGATTCATCAAGTTATGTGATTGAATATGATTTAAATAGAAAGATCATAAATATTTCCGATTCTTATCTGCGACTTTTAAAACTTACGCGAAGTGAAGTAATTGGCACTCACCATTCCGATAAACTTGTATTTACCCCTGAGCAAAAAGAATCATACGATCGGTTCTGGGAAGATCTTCTTAACGGAAAAATCAAACACCAGCGTATAAAAGTAGATGTTAACGATACCATCTTTTGGCTTGATGAAACCTATGCACCCATTTTAAACCAGAATGGAAATGTGTATAAAATTTTCAAGATTGCATATAATATAACAGATAGTAAAAACCTTGCAGAAAAATACAAATCAGAAATTGACGTGCTGAAAGAAAAAATCAAGGTTATGCAAAGGCAAAACTAAGCACAGCCCAAAGATTTCCTTATTTTTGCAGCAAATTCAAAATACTAATTTTAAATTTCTGCATAATGTTACGGTTTTTTATTGCTACCCTCTTCTTTTGCTGGTTTTCATTTGTAAATGCCCAACCCCCGGATATCCATCAGATGGAAGAGGCACGGGAGTTATTCAACGAAGGCATCAGGCAGGGACTTTATGATGATTTTGACAGTGCTTTTGATTATTTTAGCCAGGCAATAGAAAAAAATCCCATTTATGCGGAGGCTTATCTTTATCGTGGCCTGTCGCGTATTGAACTCAAAGAGTATACTGAAGCAATTCGTGATCTGACTATCGCAATAGAACTCGATCCTGCCTTTTCCGACCAGGCCCATTATTTCAGAGGCGTAGCAAGGTATAAAAAAAACGAATACCTTGAGGCACTTGATGACCTTTCAGTGGCCATACGCATAAATCCTGATTTTGTAGCATATTATCAGAGGGGTAAGGTTTATATGAACCTTGAAAACTACCAGAGGGCAGTTCATGATTTTGATATAGCCCTTAGATTGAATCCTGAATTTTACGAAGCATGGCTGTATCGTGGACTGGCATTCTATTATCTTGGCGATCATAATTCTGCAAAACGTGATATCGGTTATGGCAGGCAATACCTGGCCGAACACCCTGTTGTCAAACACTATGATGAAATTGTATCAGTTTCGGACAAATCACAGACTGTTTTTAAAAAACAACAGAAAAGTTCAGGTCGTGAAATTGATATTGCCGGATATTTCAATAAGTCAGAAAATGACTCATCTGTCTCAGAAAAGCAACAGAATGAAACAGATGATAATGAAACAGACCACAGCGATACAGAAGTAAACGTTTCTCAACAATATGAAAGAACTGAGATTAATCCGGAGACTGAAGCCACTGATCCTGTTACAGATCCTGAGCAATTGGATACCGGTTTTTATAACCATTATTTACAGGATGCTTCGCCATCAGGGTTTGGTGTGCAGGTTGCCAGTTATTCAGGAAGTACCAATCTAACCGGTCTGTCATTAGCTTATCATGAAAAATATGAAGTTCCCGTGTTTATCCACGTAAGTAAAAATAATGGCCGTACCCTGTACAGACTTATACTGGGAACATTTTCTGAAAGAGAAAAAGCAGAAGCATTCAGAGATGAATTGCGAAATGGAGATTTCCCCGACTCATTCCTGGCAATTTTTGCCAATATGTAAAAACCCGGCTATAATTTACTGTATTCGTAAAGCTGCTGAATGGCATAATAATTTTTATTATTGCTGTTTTTGCTATGTTTTTTTTGTGCCGTAAATTTTAAGAATATTAAGTTGAAAATAATGCAGGCTTTTGTCCTGAATTTTAATAGATATGAAATTATTTTTAAATCAATCATATAGCTTTTTAACATTAAAAAAATGTTTAATTTTGTATAATATCTACCCCGGTTCAATTTTCGCATTTTATTTCTTTCTGTATAACGTTAAATAGTTATGGGCTTTATAAAATTTGACAAAACTCAACTTATTAACCTGGAGTATTCCTTGCCCAAAGAGATGCTGCGCAGTAACAGGGCAGGCGCATTCTCTTGCAATACCATAATTGGGTGTAACACCCGCAAATATCATGGTTTGCTGATTTGTCATCAGCCATTGCTGGGTAATACCACACACGTGTTGTTGTCGAAGCTGGATGAAACCGTTATTCAGCGGGATGCTGAGTTTAATATCGGGCTGAACCGTTATCCCAATTCTTATAATCCCAAGGGGCATAAATATGTCAGGGATTTTTCGGCAGATATAATTCCCAAAATAACCTACAGAGTTGGCGGGGTGGTACTTACCAAAGAAACCATGTTTGTTACTGAGCAGGAAAAGGTTATGATTCGTTATACCCTCGTTGAGGCCCAGTCGCCCACAACTTTACGTATCAAACCCTTTCTGGCTTTCAGGAATATACATAGCCTAAGCAAAAAAAATATTTATCTCGATACCAAATATGAAAAGGTACCCAGTGGTATTAAAACCCGCATGTATGATGGCTATTCCCCCTTGTATATGCAGTTCTCTAAATCAAAAGCAGAATATGTTCACTCTCCAGACTGGTATAATGATCTTGAATACTTTCATGAAAAAGATCGTGGATATGAGTATCTGGAAGACCTATACGTGCCGGGTTTCTTTGAATTCCCAATTAAGAAAGGTGAGAGCGTAATTTTTTGTGCAGGTACCGAAGAAATCAAACCTGCGCTCATCAGCCGCAGTTTCAACAAGGAATTAAAGCTTCGTACGCCAAGAAACTCATATGAAAATTGTTTGATCAATTCGGCAGAACAATTTTTTTATAACCATAACGGTGAAACTGATATTATTGCGGGATATCCATGGTATGACAGACAAGGAAGGTATACCTTCATTTCATTACCAGGCCTGTCGCTTGCCAAAGGTAATGAAGATGGATGCAATAATGTAATGGAAACCATGGTAAGTCAAATGATGGGAATTTTTTTCCCTGAAACAGGCAGGGGTGAAAACACGAGATTTCATTCGGCCGATACATCTCTGTGGTTTATATGGGCATTGCAAAAGTGTTGTCATTTTGGGAAATGCCGTGAAAAGGCGTGGAAGATATACGGAAAGGTCGTTAAAAATATCATTGAAGGTTATGCCAAAGGCAACCAGATGTTCAGGATGGATGACAATGGTCTTATATACATAAGTGAAGATTATCCGGCAATTACCTGGATGAATGCTTCGGTTGAGGGTAGACCGGTTACACCCCGATTTGGATATGTTGTTGAGGTAAATGCTTTGTGGTACAATGCCATCAGGTTTGCGCAGGAACTGGCCGAACTGACCAACGAAAAAACATGGGCATCCAGAATGAAAAAAATGGCTGATAAGATTTCTCAATCATTTGAGCAGGTATTCTGGGATGAAGAAAAAGAATATCTGGCCGATTATGTTACAGCAGACAAAACTGACTGGAGTGTGCGCCCTAACCAGATTATTGCTGTTTCCATGCCCTATAGCCCGGTTCCTTCTTCAGTAAGTCGTCATGTAATTGATACTGCATTGAAAAAATTGCTTACCCCTAAAGGTTTGCGGACGCTCGCACCTGATGATCCTTTCTATAAGGGCCGGTATAAAGGCGACGAGAAGAAACGTGATCTGGCGCTGCACCAGGGAACAGTATATCCATGGTTGCTGGGTCATTTTGCTGAAGCATATCATAAAATATACAAAGAATCGGCAATAACATTCCTCACTGAAGTATATGATAATTTCCAGGAAGATATGATGGAAGACGGTATAGGAACAATTTCTGAATTGTATGATGGCGACCCGCCACACCAGAGCCAGGGTGCAATATCATTCGCTGCAAACGTGGCTGAGTTGATAAGAATAAAAAACATGATCTCCGGCGGATCAAAAAAAGTAAATAATTAAATCAGAGTTTAATAAGACTTTTACTATGAAGGTTTTAATGTTTGGATGGGAGTTTCCCCCGCATATTTCAGGAGGACTGGGAACGGCAAGTTACGGTCTTACTAAGGCATTGCTCAAGTGTGGGGTTGAATTGATTTTTGTTGTTCCGAAAGCCTATGGCGATGAAAAACCCGGCACTATAAGGCTTGTAAATGCAAGTGAAATTTCCATTGATATACAGGATGAAGTTTACAGAGAATATCTTGATAAAATGTCATATGTGGAGGTAGATTCGCAGCTTGTTCCATATGCCACCGAAGAAGAGTATTACAAAATAGTTGAGAACAATAAGAAAGGTGTTACAGCTGAAAAAGGAAGTATTCATTCCAGTAAATTTGAATTTGCCGGAGGATATGGAAAAAATCTGCTGGAAGAGGTGAAAAGATATGCCATGGTTGCCGTTTCGATTGCTCAACAGCACGATTTTGATCTTATTCACTCCCACGATTGGCTAACCTATATGGCCGGCAAAGAAGCCAAAAGAATAACCGGAAAGCCCTTGATTGTTCACATGCATGCTACTGAATTCGATCGTTCGGGCGAAACCGTAAATCAGAAGGTTTACGATATTGAACGGGCGGGTATGGAGGCAGCCGATATGGTAATTGCCGTTAGTCATATGACACGTAGTATAGTTATTAACCGGTATGGCATATCTCCTGAAAAAGTAGTTACTGTGCATAATGGTGTTGAGCCCCCACAAACAGAAAAGGACCTTGAAATTAAAAGACATCTTAATGAAAAGATCGTAACTTTTCTCGGGCGTATAACCTTCCAAAAAGGTCCTGAATATTTTATTGAAGCAGCCCATAAAGTTCTTCAACGCGATAATAATGTACGGTTTGTTATGGCCGGCAGTGGCGACATGCTCAATAAAATGATAAGAAGGGTTGCCAAATTAGGTATCTCAAATAAATTCCACTTCACCGGTTTTTTGAAAGGTGACGATGTAGATAAAATGTTTGGGATGAGCGATGTTTATGTTATGCCATCGGTATCTGAACCTTTCGGTATTTCTCCGCTGGAAGCCCTGAGATCAAATGTACCTGTAATCATCTCAAAGCAATCAGGTGTGGCGGAAGTTCTCAAACATGCCATAAAAGTTGATTTCTGGGATATCGATGCCATGGCCGATGCTATATACGGTCTTTTACACTATAATGCATTACCTGAAATATTTAAAAAGTACGGCAAAGAAGAAGTAGATAACATAAAATGGGATCAGGCTGGTGAAAAGGTAAAAGAAATTTACCAGCAATTTCTGCAATAACTGAATTACTTATTTGTTTCCGGTCATTTTTGAAATAGTTTTAAAACAGCCTGGTGTATTACCAGGCATAATACCAGAAGAGATATGAAATCTATTTGTTTTTATTTTCAGATCCATCAACCTTTCCGGTTAAGAACATACAGGTTCTTTGATATAGGTAATAGTCATAATTACTTTGATGAGTATGCCAACCGCTTTATCATGCAGCAACTTGCAGAGAGATCTTACCTCCCTGCCAATGAAATACTGCTTAAACTGATAAAAAAGTTTGGTAAAAAATTCAGAGTAAGTTTCAGCATATCTGGTATTGCACTTGAACAAATGGAAAAGTTTACACCTGAAGTAATTGCCAGTTTCAAAAAACTTGCCGATACCGGTAATGTTGAATTCCTTACCGAAACCTATGTGCATAGTCTTGCCTCTTTAAAAAGCAAAGAAGAATTTTTTACACAGGTTAAACAACATGAGAATAAAATAAAAACTCTTTTCGGAGTAAAACCTTCTGCGTTTCGTAATACTGAATTGATTTACAACGACGAGATAGGCAACATGGTACATGAGCTAGGCTACAACACTGTAATTACAGAGGGGCCTAAGCATATTCTCGGATGGAAAAGCCCCAATCTTTTGTATTGCAGTGCCACAAATCCCAAAGTAAAACTGTTGATGAAGAATTTCCAGTTATCTGATGATATAGCTTTCCGTTTTTCTGTAAAAGACTGGAGTGAGTGGCCTTTAACTGCAGAAAAGTTCACGGGCTGGCTCAATGCGCAGGATTCGAAAACTGAAGTGGTGAATTTGTTTATGGATTATGAAACCTTTGGCGAAAATCAAAAGGCTGATACAGGAATATTTGATTTCCTGAAAGCTTTACCACAGGTAATCTTTGATAAATCAGAATACAGCTTTAATACTCCATCTGAAATTGCCAAAGCCTTGCAACCCGCATCACCACTTCATATTCCTTATCCCATCTCATGGGCCGATGAAGAACGCGATATAACCGCATGGCTGGGAAATGAAATGCAAAATGAAGCATTTAATAAACTGTATGACCTGGAAAAGTTAATCAGTGTTTGTGATGATCGTGATATACTTATTGATTGGCAACGCTTGCAGGTGAGTGATCACTTTTACTATATGTCAACCAAGTGGTTCTCCGATGGCACGGTAAAAAGAAATATTAATCCGTATGACTCACCTTACGACGCTTTCATTAATTATATGAATGTACTGGCTGATTTTGAAATCAGGGTAAAAAAAGCTTGTGAAGGCAAGACTGCAAAACCGGTAAAAAAACCTGTTGCCAAAAAAAGAACCACAAAAAAAGCAGATGACAAACCCACAAAAACAGCTAAAAAACCGGCTGTCAGAAAAAAGACCACCGGTTCGGCAAAAAAATAAAACATCTGCTTTTGCATATAAACTGCAACATCTGGAATTTATATTGTAAAACTATAATTGAAAATCTTGTGTGAATAACTTCACACGAGATTTTTTATTAACCATTTAAGTAAAAAAGAACCTTTATTTGTTAATATTTAAATCCGCAAACGTTGGCGCAATTTTTTTGCTCACAGCAATTGTTCTTTTTTTATTAATTTCGTCCGTTTTATGGAATACAAGGATAAAAATTTTAAACATTTTAATATGACCGAAAATCTTAAAAAGCCCAATTATTTATTTGAAGTTAGCTGGGAAATTTGTAATAAAATAGGAGGTATTCATACTGTAATCGGTACGAAGGCATTGTCGATGGTAAATGAAATAAATGACAATTACCTTTGTATTGGGCCTGATGTATGGAAAGAAACCCATGGAAATCCTGAATTTGTTGAAGATAAATTCTTATATCGTTCATGGCGAAAACAGGCTACCAAAGACGGATTGCATTTCAGGGTAGGACGTTGGAATATACCTGGCTCACCTATAGCTATACTCGTCGATTTTACCCGTCTTTTTTCTGAAAAGGATAAGATATTTACCGACTTTTGGGAGAAGTTCGGACTTAATTCATTGAGTGGACAATGGGATTACACCGAACCAACAATGTTTGGTTATGCTGCTGGTCAGGTAATTGAAAGTTTCTATAATTATCATCTCTCATCACGCGATACTATTCTTGCCAACTTCCATGAGTGGATGACAGGATCAGGGGTTCTTTATTTAAAAGACAGGGTACCCCAGGTAGGAACCGTTTTTACAACCCATGCCACTTCGCTGGGCAGGTCAATGGCAGGGCATGGTCAACCCCTGTATTCTGAGCTCGGCCATTTTGATACCGAAGTCAGAGCAAATGAACTGGGTGTTGTATCGAAGCACAGTATGGAAAAAACTGCCGCAGCCAATGCCGATGCTTTTACAACGGTAAGTAAGATTGCCGCTAAGGAGTGCCATAAACTGCTTGACAAGGAAGTTGATATAATTGCTCCCAATGGATTTAACAACTCATTTGTTCCTGAAGAAGAAGAGTTTGGTGTTCTTAGAAAGAAAGCAAGGGAGAAACTGCTGAAACTGGCTTCCGGATTATTGAATCAGGAAGTGCCCGAAAACAGCCTCCTGCTCATGAACAGCGGCAGGTACGAATACAGAAATAAGGGTGTGGATGTTTTCATCGATGCTTTGGGCAGATTGAACAAAAGAGAAACTCAGTCGACTCCCATTATTGCATTTCTCATGTTACCTGCTAACCAAACTGGTGTAAGACCCGATGTGGTGGAAAGAGTCAATAAACCTGATTTTAATAGTCCGCTTACAGGTGAATATACAACCCACAAAATGGTTGATCCGGATTCCGACCCGATTCTGAACCATCTTAAAAAAGCTGGATTGAATAACAGTCCTGATGACAACGTGAAGGTAGTATTTCTGCCAGCCTATCTGAATGGCGATGACGGTATACTTAACCTGAACTACTATGAAGCACTGGCAGGAATTGATTTGAGTGTTTTTCCTTCATATTATGAACCATGGGGTTATACCCCGCTAGAAAGCCTTGCCTTTCATGTTCCAACAGTTACAACTTCGCTTGCCGGTTTTGGGATCTGGGCAAGAGATAACTTTCCCGATGACTATCGCAGCGTGGCTGTATTAGAAAGAAATGATAACAATACAAAGCAGGTATCTGATAATGTATCTGAAATAATTGCTTCTCTTGTTAATGAAGATGGGTTTGGTGAACTCACTGATGAAAAGGAAGGGTTTAACGCCCTGGTGCATAAAAACATGATCAGCCTCAGAGATCGTGCTCAACAGATTGCATCTGCTGCATTATGGGATACTCTTGCCGTCAATTATTTCAAGGTATATGACCTAACTTTAAAGAAGGTTGAACAAAGAGCCGATTTGTTTAAAAGCAAAAAACAACCGGTAAAACCACAGGAAATATATAAAGCAAAAGTATCTAAGCCCAAATGGAAGAAGATCCTTATTGAGATTAGTATTCCTGAAGAACTTGCCGATCTTCAGAAGCTTTCACGAAATCTTTGGTGGACATGGAATTATGATGCTGAAGCACTTTTTGGGCAAATTGACCCTGAAATTTGGGAGAAAGTAGAAAAAACACCTCCTCGTTTGCTTGATAATCTTACGGTTGAGCACTATCAAAAGCTTATTGAAGATAAGGAGTTCATGGAGGAATATAACCGTGTAATCAAAAAATTTGATGATTATATGCGCCAGGCGGAAAATAAAAAATCCGATTCTATTGCATATTTCAGTATGGAATATGGGCTGCATACATCGGTTAAAATTTATTCCGGTGGTTTGGGTGTACTGGCAGGTGATTTTCTCAAACAAGCCAGCGACGATAATATTGATATGATTGGAGTTGGTTTGTTATATCGTTATGGATACTTCAGCCAGAATCTTTCTTTAAGTGGTGAGCAAATGGCAAATTATAATGCCCATAACTTCACCTATATGTCGGCGCAGCCTGTGCGTAATGAAATGGGCGAATGGGTTAAGATCAGTATTGCTTTCCCGGGTCGTAATATATATGCGAAAGTTTGGAAAATTGACGTGGGTCGTATTCCATTATATCTTATGGATACTGACATTCCTGAAAATGCTTCAATTGATAAGGTGGTAACCCACCAATTGTATGGAGGAGATTGGGAAAATCGTTTCAAACAGGAATTTTTACTTGGAATTGGCGGCATAAGACTTTTGGATGCACTGAAAATAAAACCCAAAGTTTATCATTTGAATGAAGGACATGCTGCATTTGCCGGCCTTGAAAGGTTGCGGAGATTTGTTCAGGATGATAAACTTAGTTTTGAAGAAGCTATGGAATCAGTGAGGTCAAGCAGTCTTTTTACTACCCATACTCCGGTACCTGCCGGACATGATTTCTTCAGCGAAGATATGCTCAGGACATATATGCCACATTATGCCGACAGGCTTGGAATAAACTGGGAGACTTTCATGTCGCTTGGTAAAATTCACCCGGATAACCCTGAAGACCGATATTCAATGAGTGTACTGGCCGCAAAACTTGCATCGGAAGTTAACGGTGTAAGTAAGATTCACGGTGGTGTTTCAAGAGAAATGTTCAAGGAATTATATCCCGGTTATTTCGGCAATGAAATACATATCGGATATGTTACAAATGGCGTGCATTATGGTACGTGGTGTGCACCTGAATGGCAAAAACTATACAGCGAAACATTTGGGAAAGAATTCCTGAACGATGTTTCTGATCCGGTAAACTGGGAAAAGATCTATGATATTCCTGATGAAAAAATATGGGAAATGCGCCAGTTGCAAAGAAAAAAACTGATGGAATATATACGTAAGCGTTTACTATCAAACCTTTCACGCCGGCAGGAAACACCCAAAAAGGTTTACCAGGTGCTGGATGGGCTTGATGATAAGGCCCTTACCATAGGTTTTGCAAGAAGATTTGCTACTTATAAAAGAGCACATCTTTTATTTAACGATATTGATAAACTTTCAAAGATTGTAAATATTCCTGATATGCCGGTTCAAATCCTGTATGCCGGGAAAGCACACCCTGCTGATAAAGCCGGACAGGATCTGATAAAACGTATCATTGAAGTTTCGAAAATGAAAGAATTCCGTGGAAAAATTATTTTCCTTGAGGATTACGACATGGAACTGGGCGAAGCACTTGTAAAAGGGGTTGACATCTGGCTGAACACTCCCACAAGACCGCTTGAAGCCTCAGGAACATCAGGCCAGAAAGCTTCTCTGAATGGAGTAATGAATTTTAGTGTACTTGATGGTTGGTGGGCCGAAGGCTATACACCCGAAGCAGGTTGGGCTATCAAAGAAGAAAGAACCTTTGAAAATCAAACATATCAGGATGAACTGGATGCTGAAATCATTTACAATATCTTCGAGAATGAAGTCATTCCCATGTTTTACGACCGTAACAAAAACGGCGTTCCGGCTGAGTGGATCAGGTGGGTAAAAAATAATATTGCAAAAATTGCTCCCCACTTCACCAATAAACGCATGATGGATGATTATTTCAATTTCTTCTATAATAAACTGTTTACACGTGCTGATGCAATGCTTGCCGATAATTGCGAAAGAGCTATAGATTTTGCACATTGGAAATCTATGATGATTCGGGGATGGGAAAGTATAGAACTGGAATCGGTTAATTTGATGAATACATCTGATAACTCTTTGTTACTGGGTGATAAATTTATTGCCGAACTCGTTCTTAACCTGAATGAACTCAATGAGGCTGATTTTGGTGTGGAAGTGGTGTTCATTCAGAAAGATTTTGAAGGTAAAGAGTCTGTTATCTCCGTTTACGAAATGGAACAGTTAAAGAGAGAAAACGGAAAAGTTACCTTCCGTTGCGAGGTTAAAACCCAAAGAGTAGGTATTTATAATTATGCCTTCAGAATGTATCCAAAACATGAATTTCTTGCTCACCGTCAGGATCTTAAACTTGTAAGATGGCTGTCATAGCAAGTTTGTTTTAAACAATTATATAGCCGGCCCGAACCTGAAAATCGGGCTGGCTTTTTTATAAACAAACATCCGTTTTGTCATTACATGAAAAATGTAATAAATTTGACTGAATTATTTTTTAACCTAATTTTTATATAAGTATAAACTAAAACTAACTGTGATGAAGTTATTAGAAGGAAAAGTTGCATTGATAACAGGAGGATCAAGGGGAATAGGTAAAGGATTGGCACTTGCTTTTGCTGCCCAGGGTGCCCAGGTTGCATTCTCAGATCTCTTTTATGATGATAAAGCCAAAGAACTGGAAAGTGAAATTACAAAGCTGGGAGTAAAAGGAAAAGGATATGCATCTGATGCCAGTAACTTTCAGGATAGCGAAGAACTTATTGATGCTGTAGTAGCCGATTTTGGAAGAATTGATGTTCTTATCAATAATGCCGGAATTACCCGCGATACACTTCTGATGCGAATGACTGAAGAGAACTGGGATGACGTTATCAGGGTTAACCTGAAATCCGCTTTCAACCTTACTAAAGCTGTCCAGAAATATATGCTCAAACAGCGTAAGGGTTCTATTATCAATATGAGTTCGGTAGTTGGTTTGGGTGGAAATGCCGGACAGGCAAACTATGCTGCATCCAAAGCAGGAATGATCGGATTTACAAAATCCGTAGCGCAGGAGCTGGGTGCTCGCAATGTGCGTTGCAATGCCATTGCCCCAGGTTTTATTGAAACCGATATGACAGCCGGTTTACCAGAAGATGTAAAAAAAGGATGGGCCGAAAGAATACCCCTTAAGAGAGCAGGAAACGTGGATGATGTGGCAAATGTGGCGCTTTTTCTTGCTTCTGATATGTCATCATATATCACAGGGCAGGTAATTGCTGTTTGTGGGGGTATGACAAAATAATGAGAAATTTATAATAGTCCTTCACAGGAAAATAAAATAGACATCAGCATGTAACATGAACCTGATTTATAAAATCGCTCATCATTAAAATAGCAGGGCACATATGGTGCCCTGTTATATTTCATGTGAATTTTGATAACAAAACCTGAACGTGTATCCAAAACAATGAAAAAAGCATTTATCTTTTTCTTCCTGTTGTCCTTTTTACATAATTTACTGTTGGCCCAGGATTCTGATGAGATGCAAACGAAATATGATTTCCGCCAGGAATATCATTTTCGACCTGGTGTACAAACAGGAAACAATCAGATAATAAATACGCTGCTTCAAGTCATTGCTGATGGCAACAATAAGCTAAGGGTTTTTGTAAATTATGCATTCCAGGGGTCTCTGGATATCAAGGTTAAATTGGTTGATAGCGAAACTGCACAGATTGCAGTAAATATTACCGGGCAATATATTTCAGGCGAATACTCCTACAGGCATTTTGATATCAGCCATTGGCTCATTCCTTCTTTACTTGACTTGAAATTTCACATTACTAATGCATCTGATAATATCCTGCAGGATATCCATCTTACTGCCATTGAATGGAATGATCAGCAGAATTCTGACACCCTGTTTACATATGATCTTAAAGGTTTCAGTCCTGTTGAAGATATGCGCCTGCATATTGCCTCTGTTGATTTTTATTATCCATCAGAATACTATGAAGAAACTACGATTTTAAGAAATGCTCTTTCATCTTATTATGAAGCTCCTCAACAGATTGATAAAGCCCGGGCATTGATAGAAGGATTATCAGTTGATCATCCTGAACAATTGATTCTTGATGAATTTTTATTGTGTGATGCTGAAATAATTGCAGGAAAACTGAGATTTGAAGGTTTCCATGATTTTATACATTATAAGGTTAAGGATCCTTTAAATGTCCTTGACAGTTTGGAAGCATTACAGCATGAATTGTTAGCTTTACGTTCTGATTTTAACTTTGCTGTTTCGCATATTGACAGTGTTTTATATGATCGGGGTATTCAGTTGTTGCTAAATGGAGATACAGAAAAAGCCCGTGTAAGCTTTGAACGGGCAGTATCATATAACAGATGGTATATACCTGCGCAAATTGCGCTGGCGATTATGGAATTGCATTCAGATAGCGCACAGGATGCATTGAACAGAATGACACGATTTATGGGCAAGGTGTCGCCACCCTTGCGCTGGCTCGAAGATTCACAGCAGTTTGCCCTTGAGCTTTTTACCCATGAATTGAAAAGGGCTGAAAAACTTGCTCATGACGATCGCTTTCTCGACGCTTTGAAGATACTGAACCGGTTGGATGAATTTTGCAAAGCAACAGTAAATACATGGGATTGTCCTCATGAATTGTTCATCAGCCAGAGTAATGCGCATTATGGAATGTACAGGTCTTATCTGCGTGTCGCAGAAAGAGCATATGTTTCCGGTAACTTTTCTTTTGCGGTTACCTACATCGAAAATGCCCGTGAATATCAACAGCAAAATCAAAGCTTTATTGAAGATGATAGGGAATCTATGTTGCTCTTGCAGCAAGTGTCAGAGGCATATCAATTAAGAGCAGAAGAAGCGTTGTTATATTATGATTTTGCAGATGCACTTAATAAGTATGAAGCATTGAGAGATCTCTGTACTGCATATCCCACACTTGATTGTCCCGGTGACCTTGAAGCCAGGATATCTGAATCGGAAGAGAAAAAAGAGCAGGCAATGCTTTTTACAGCTGAATTCGATGTAACAGAACCCATGGTAATTGATTCAGAAACAGATCTGGAAATGATTAAGGAAATGGTTAAAGAACATCTGTCTCTGGGGCATTTGAAGGCCTGGGCCGGTGAAATTTCCGAAGCAGAAGAGATCCTTAACCGGGTTGCAGGATATGCTATGCGTTATGACCTCAGGAAAGATACAATCATAAATATGCGGATTATCAGCCTTTCTGAAATGATCCGTCGTAAAGAATGCGAATTGCAGGAAAGGGAAATAAAAAAACTGGCTGAATTGATCCCTGAAAGAGTAGATGCAGGTCATTACAATGCGGCTTTTGATAATTATATGCAATTGAAAAACATTATTGAATCAGAAAAAGATTGTGATTGGACAATTGCTGATGATTTTGCGGAAAAGTTTTCCTATACATCCCAGCTTTCAGATTATCAGCAACAGTTGCATATTACCCAGGGAGCTTATTTCAGGGGATCACAGGAAGGATTCATGGAGTTTATTGAGCTTTATTCCCGGACAGATGATTTTTTCATTGAAAATAACCTGAGCCAATACAATATTGATCATCAATTACTTAGTGATTTCATTGCCCGATCCTCTAATATTTCATTGATGAAAGCCGGTGTAAGATTTTTTACCGGGAACAATCAACATGAAAAAGCCCTTGAACTGTTAAAACTCATTAAGATAAACCGCCTGGATGCCAGGGAAGTAAAAGAACTGCAGGAATATGCGGGTAAAAAGGCAGCGCTTGACTTTTCAATTCAAATCACTGAAGTACAGCCCTCACAATATGTTCGGGAGATCACAGGGAATGATTCCTGGTTCAGGTTTTATGTAAAAAGTTTTTTAAACAATTTGTAAGGCAGCGTTAATCTTTTGATTTTCTCTTACTGATGATTCTTCCCTGGTCCCAGGCAAGTATTACCATAGCTGCCGTTATAAGAATTATGTTTTTAAGTATATACTGCCCTTCAATACTAGGCACAAAAGGTACCATATAGAAAGTTTCCTCAGGAAATACAAACAAAGGAAAAATAGTTCCGACCATTTGCATATAAAGCAGAATAACTGTTACTCTTAAATATTTACCTGTAAGAAAACCAAGTCCGATCAGGGTTTCCCATGTTGCCAGAATGGGCATAGAGTAGGGGGCCTGCACAATGCCAAACGATAAAACATCAATGGTTCGTGTGGCTATATCCTCAGCTGAACTAATACCTGGAAAATATTTCTGGAATCCAAACCAGAAAAATATTATTCCTACACTTATTCTTAATAAATAAATTCCATTAACTGCCATCCAGTCAATGATTTTGTCCTCAATTACATATAGTCTGTGCATATTTTTAAATATTATCTTTGTGAGAATATTTTACAGAAAGCAATTATTAAACAATTAAAATCAAGAAAAGTTTCTTTAATTTTCCGGCATTATTTAATCAATACGCAGAACAGGAAAAACATTGGAAAATACAGGTTAAACAATGAAAAATTATAATTACATAAATATTGTATTTATTATTTTCCAAATAAATAAAGAAAAAAAGTAGTCAATAAAACCCAATGATAGATTATATTTTTATTGATTGAATTTTACAGAATGGTTATGCCTGACACTTTGTAATTAATAAGGATCCTGGGGTTCGTGCCGCTCCATATCATGGTCTAAGGCCTGAACACGGTAAATATCGGTACGACGATCGTTCCAGTTTGTAACGGTACCGCGGTTACGGTGGCGTTTGAGCAGTTCAAGGTCAATATCGTTGATGATCACTGTTTCTACGTTGGGCGTACATTCTGCCGCAATGGCATCGCGTGCAAAAGAGAAATCAGAAGGAGTAAATATTCCCGACTGGGCATACTGTATGTCCATATTGTCAACCTGCGGCAGGTTGCCTACGGTGCCTGCAATAGCCACGAAAATCTGGTTCTCAACGCAACGTGCCTGGGCACAGTAACGCACCCTGAGGTACCCCTGGCGGTCATCTGTACAAAACGGAACAAAAATCATACGGGCTCCTCTTTCTACGGCTATGCGGGCCACTTCAGGAAATTCAATATCATAACAGATCTGTATGGCGATCTTTCCTTTATCTGTATCAAATACTTCAATGTTACGGCCCGGCTCAACTCCCCACCATTTTTTCTCGTTTGGCGTTATATGCAACTTGTATTGCTTGCCAATTTCTCCATTACGTTTAAACAGGTAGGCGATATTATACAGCTTATCATTTTCAGGTGTAAAATGCGAACCGGCAATGATATTGATGTTGTATTTTATGGAAAGATCGCTGAAAAGCTCAAGGTATTGCTCAGTAAATTCGCCGATCTTCCTGGCGGCAGTACCTGGATTTTCTTTTGGGAAGAGTGAAAGCAATTGCAGGGTGAATATCTCCGGGAAAAGCACGAAGTCACTTTTATAGCCCGATGCCACATCTACGAAGTATTCGCTCTGTACGGCAAAGTCTTCAAAACTTCTTATGGGGCGCATCTGGTATTGTACTACACAAATACGCATAGGCAAAGATGCCAGGAATTTACGGTCTTTTTCCTGGCGATAGTCAAAATTGGCCCATTCGAGATAGGTAGCAAAACCACCTGACTCCTTGTCTTCATCAAGGTATTCGCGAATTACTTTTTTAAGTGAAAAACCATTTGAAAGCTGCGGTGTAAGCACAGGATCAAAAATAGCCTTGCTGGTAACCCTGTCAACATATTGATTGATACTGAGCTTGTTTTTGTAGTTTTTGTAGCCGGGCAGCCGGCCACCTATAACGATGCGCATCAGATTTCTCTCTCGTGCCAGTTCTTTGCGTGCTTCATACAGCCTGGTGGCAAGCTTCATGCCTCTGTATTCGGGGTGTACCATGATTTCCATGCCGTAAAGGGTGTCGCCATCAGGGTCGTGTGTACCGATATCACCGTTATCGCATATCTCATCCCAGTTTTTATCCAGGTCAAGATCTTCCGAATCAATAATAAGACTTGATGATGAAGCAACAAGCATCCCGTCAATTTCAATTACGATTTGACCGTCGGGAAAAATGCGCAGTTGATTTTCAATATTTTCTCTTGTCCAGGTTAGCATTGAAGGGAAACATACTTTTTGCATCCTTATCAATGCATCAAAATCCTCTATTTGCAGGTTTCTTACTTTAAGTTTACTTTCAAATTCCTGGAGATCAATTTTTTCCATGTAATAAATTATTGCAGATTTGGTTTAGTACTGGTCACGGATATCGGTAATATCACCGTTGCTGAAATTATCGGAGAAGAGCAGCTTAGTAAGTTTTTTCCCTGCCAGGTTGGGTGGAACCAATTGACCGGATTCTTTCAGCTCAACAAATTTTTCACGGTGAATAAACTGATCATCGGTAGTTCCTCTTATGGTGGTTTGCATTTCAGTATCAATAATACCTGGAGCAACTGCCATAAGCTTAACAGGATATTCCTGATCATCCTGCTCTGTGGCAATGCAACGTGTAAACATATCAAGCCCTGCTTTGCCGGTACAATAGTTGCTCCATCCGTGATATGGGTTTATAGCAGCACCTGAAGAAATATTCAATATTCTCTTTTCGGTTTTCCAACCTGAGAATTGCTTTACAAATTCTCTGATAATAAACATCGGTGCCAGAAGGTTAACGCGCATGTGTATCTCCATATCTGCGGGCTCAAGGGTTTCCAGGGGCCCTATGGGTTTAATAACCCCGGCATTATTAACCAGATAAATACCATCGCAGTTTTCTTTATCAATATTATTAAAAATCTGCTGCATTACTGGTTCAATAGTATCGGTATGAGAAAGGTCGCATGAATAAAAGTCCATTTGACATCCTTTTGCTTTGGCCAGTTTTTGCAGATCGGTATTATCTGTGCGCGATATTCCGTGTATGTGATGATCTTCATGAATTAGGGCAGTAGTAATTCCTGCACCCAGTCCTTTGCTGTGTCCTGTAACTATAATATGTTTCATTTTGATCAAAGTTTATTTGATTTTTTCAACTGATTTGATTGATCCTGTGTTAGGATAGTATTCTATTTTAAGATCAACAGGGGGCAAGCTTGTAATTATACCATATTGATTTATAAGAATTCTTGATTCGGCAAGTGGCATATTGCCCTTAAGAACGGTAACATTGCCATGCTCAGGAATACGGTAATAAAAGCCTGTTTCAGTACTTTTTCCGCGATCGGGATTCAACAGAAATACACCGGGTTGGCGGGTTGTATTGCTTCGGGTAACCTGAATTTTTACTTCATGACTACCTTGCTGTTCATCTTCCAGCAGCCCTTCTCTTTCTGAAAAGTGAAACAAAGTATAAGGAACACTTGCAGTATTTTTTTCAGGAACGAAATAATAACGGTATTTCATCATACTTTGTGTTGTTAAACCAGTGAATAGCTCAAGGTAATCATTCTCCTGCTGAGTAAGCTGATCGTTCATATATTTAAGTGCTTCGCGTGAATAGGTGATTTCAGCAAATCCACTGAGCAGATCAAACTTTTTTTCCCGGATTTTAAGGATGTAGTCGGCTACTTCCTTTGCTTTTATTTCAGATGACTTTTCCACGAGTCTGCGTCGAAGGGTTCGCCTTTCAACCGTTATGGTATCCATTCTTACCTGTTGAACGATAGTATCAATTTTTTCATGCAGGTTTGATTCAACAAAATAGTTAAAAGTGGCCTCACTCCCAAAATATCCATATTTGCTTTCCAAAGTATTGTTCAATAAATATTCCTGCTCATCAAAGGGTGCATTTATACCTGCAATTATACCGTTTTCATGTAAATAAACTGCTATGGGGTTTTTGCGATTTTTATCCGGATTCAGCTCAACAAAGTAAAATTCCGAAGGATCCGGTTCGGCATATGGGTTAACATTTACTTCCCTGATCTCGTATGTTTGCATTTTATCTGTTATAACATCTTCCAATCCTAAAAATTTACCTGCATATTGTGCATATGGCCCTGGGATTTCGGTGGTCCTGACCACTGTTACATCAACAATAAGGACGGTACGAGGTAAGGCGTAGTAAAACCCCTGCAGAGTATGTCCTGCTTCCAGATTTCTTACGTGTTGAACCTTTATAGGATGCTGAGTTTTACATGAAATGCCAGCAATCAGCATAAGGATTGAAATGAAATAAACTACTGGTCGGCTCATCTTTTTAATATTTAATTTTCTTTATTGCTTTATTTTCAAAAGTTTTGTCTAATGTAAGAGTTAAACAATTTGAGATGCAAAATTATGGAAATAATTATTGCAGTAATTCTGTTTACAGAAATATAAGATTTTGACTTATCAATTGCTGAAGATATTTAAAATTCCAACTTATCATCAATGATATTGATTGTCCTTCTTTCTTTTCTAGTTTTTTTATACATTGCGCAGCATCTTTATGATAATTTATCTCTATTGCCAGGCTTTTTGGTTCTGTTGCATTGCTTAAGATCTGATTGATGATATGCTGTTTGGTCGCAGGTTGGTGAAATTGAGCTTTCTTTTTGTAACGTTCTTGTAAAGATTTAATAATTTGAGGGCTTTCATGTGAAGGCCTATCCGTCTCAACACCTTCTTGTTCATAGTTTGAAAAAAACAGTTCAATTTTTATCTTATCATTATTGAATACCTGGAAAAAATGTTTCCAAAAGTCTTTTGGTATATTTCCACTCAGGTCTATGAAAATATCGGGGAGCGCTTTCTGGTTAATGATTTTTTCACGCAGATTTTTAATGGCAACAGGGCTGGCAGGTTTATCAATAATAAGAGTGCTTTGTTTGTGATAAAGCGTCATTAACCGACCGTGCAGACTTGAAGAGGCGGGTTTAAAGGCTTTCAGCAGGTGGCTTATCCTTTCGGGTTTAACATCAAAAGCTGCCATGGCACAAATAGCTGCCAAAACAGGCTCAAGTAAGATGTCATTTTTTCCGTTAGCCCATAAAGGAATTTCATTCAATTCAGCAATACGATGCTTCCCACCGGTAGTCCAGATATAAATTTCATTACGCTCAATTCCTGCACCCATTCCCCCGTGAAGGCAGTGCTTCCTGAATTCGGCATTTTCAGTATCGGTTGTAAACAAAACAAGTTTACTGCAAAGGCGTTCTTTTATCTCCATGACCAGGGGGTCGTCGGCATTAAGTACAGAAAATCCATCACGGTAAACTTCTTCAGCCACTATTGATTTTGCATAGGCAAGATTTTCAATGGTTTTAATATTGCTAATGTTAAGATGTTGCGGGTGTATATTCAGCAAAATGCCCACATCGGCAAAATCATAGCCAAGTCCGTGGCTCATAATGCTTTCTGCCGGAGTTTCAAATACGGCACAATCTACGCCTGAGTCTTTAAGGATAAGCTGTGCAGCGTCATAATTAGCCA
>SLOJ01000166.1 GCA_007132585.1 Bacteroidales bacterium
ATAGTGCTGCCGCCTGATGTACACCTTTTTCCATTCTATCAGACTCACCATACTTATCGGTAAGTTCCTGTAAGGCCTGAGTGATGGTTTGTTCCGTAACAAATTTTGCAATTCCGTCCTGATTTTCAGAAGTACCATTGCAGGCCGCCATGGTAAGTATTATTGCCATGAGTAAAAGATTTTTCAGTTTTGACATGATTTTATTTTTTAAAGTTTTGATATAATGATCTTTAGAGTGGTCTTCAAAAGTAGTAATTTGAATAATTCATTTGTGAAAAGTACATAAATTATTTTTCAGGTATAGGAGTTATAAACGTATAGATCGTTTCCCGATTTCCTGATCTTTTTTCTGGTTTTGTCCTTTGCCGGATATCCAAGTGTAATAAGAAGGAGTACCCTTTTGTTTTCCGGTACATTCAATATCTTTCGGGCTGCAGGTTCATCAAACCAGCCGATCATACAACTTCCGAGACCCAATTCTGCAGCCTGGAGGCAAAAATGTTCGGCAACAATGCCAATGTCCATAAGGTAAAAATCCTTATCCTTAACATTCCCCCCTACCCGTGAAAGCCAGTTAGGTTTTTCTGCAACGATGGCCGCAATAACGGGAGCCTGGCCTGCAAATTTATTAAAGGTCATCAGGGGGCCATGGCTGGCACGTGCCAGCTTATCTTTTACTTCCTGATCGATAGCAATTACAAAACGCCATGGCTGAGAATTACAGGCAGAAGGTGCCACGCGGCAGGCTTCCATGATCTTCTCAATCTTTTCCTTTTCAACAGGTTTATCAGCGTACTTACGGGTACTTTCACGGTGGTGAACAAGGTCTTTAAATTGCATAATCCTGATTTTAGGGTTAAAAAGCAAAATTAATCAAACCTGAATGAATGCATGAAGACTTTTAAATTTATTAAAATTGAAGTAAAAAAAACATTAAATTTTGCACAACCTTTTGCTTGAGTTCATGTTTAAATACAAAACCCTTATATTTGTACAAAACGTATTTAAAACCGTTTATTAACCTTAAAAGATAGAAACATGTCGAATTATCACGAACCCGCAGAAGAATTAAATCAGGAAGCCAGGAATTTTTCCAGGGCACTGAATAGTTTAAAGGAAGAAGTTGAAGCCGTTGACTGGTATCACCAGCGTGTTGTAACGACAAACGACCCTGATCTGGCAAAGATCATGGCACACAACCGCGATGAGGAGATCGAACATGCCTGCATGACGCTTGAATGGCTCAGAAGAAACATGCCCGGTTGGGATGAAGAACTCCGCAACTGGCTTTTTAAAGAAGGTGAAATTATGGGAGCACATGGAGATGACCATGATGACAATGGTCATGCGGCGCCCAAATCAGATTCACTGGGTATTGGTAAAATTAAAAAATAAGAGGAGGTAACATGGATATTTTAAGAAAATCATTGGCTCCCATCACTGAAGCAGCATGGGAAGAGATTAACGATACAGCGCTGGAAGTTCTCACATCAGTACTTTCTGCCAGAAAATTTGTTGATGTTAAAGGCCCAAAAGGCTGGAGTTATGCAGCATTGTCAAAAGGAAGAATAGATGTCCCTGCCAACCAGAAGGGCAAAGTAAAATATGGCGTTCACCAGGTATTACCCATGGTAGAAGCACGCATTCCCTTTGAACTGAACATATGGGAAATGGATAATGTGGTACGCGGTGCCGAAGATATCGATCTTGATGCCATGGAAGATGCAGCCAGGGAAATTGCTAAATTCGAAGAAAAAGCCATTTATGAAGGATTCAAACCCGGCAATATCGAAGGATTAAAATCTTGTAAAGAATATAATACTCCCGCATTCCCGGAAAATGGCGAGGATATTATTGGCGCTGTGGCTGATGTTCTGTCACAATTTAAAGCCAACTCCATTGAAGGACCTTACTCACTGATTCTGAGCCAGGAGAAATGGCAAAAGGTGAACAGTTATGTGAGAGGATACCCCCTTCGCAAGCAACTGGAAAACCTCCTGGGTGGGTCTATCATTATGGCACCCAACATTGATGGTGCTTTTATCGTAACCGAAAGAGGCGGTGACCTTAAAATGGTTATCGGCCAGGATATTTCCATTGGCTACGAATCGCACAACAGCAAAACCGTTCAGCTTTACTTTACCGAGTCGTTTACCTTCCAGATAGTGGATCCGGCTGCAGTAGCGGTATTCAAATAAGCATTCTAAAGGGTAAATACAGGAATAAATTTCCCTGACTCATAAATCAAAAAGGCCCCTGCTCATCCGGCACGGGCCTTTTTTTATCAACCAATTTACATCCCCCTTGCCCAAAAGGGGGAATTGGCCGGCATAACTATATCAACCTGTCATCTTTCACCTATCAACTTATAAACCTATAAACCAACCTGATCACTTTTTCTCTGCAAAATAATCATCCATCACCTTTTTAAACTCATCCATGCTCATGTCGTATTTGGGAGTGAGGCTGCTCTTGTCTGGAAAAGTTTCCATATGCAAAGTAGAAGTGGGGAAAGCAAAGCGAACACCGAGTTTTTCGGCCAGGCGAACTACTTCTATAAGAATCTCATGCCTTGTCCTGAGTTCTTCGGGCCAGGTGGGCACTGCGAAAAAGACATAGAACATGATCTTCAGTGAAAAATCACCCATCTCATTGAATTCAATGATGTAAAAATCTTTACGAGTTTTGGGATGATTTTCTACAATCTTTCTTAACCCCTGCACAAACACCTCAATAAGATCGGGTGGGGTATCATAAGTAATGGCAATGTGCATAAAGAAACGCCGGTAACGGCGTAATCCATGATTGTCGATGGTTGAGTCGGCCAGTTTTCCATTTGGCACATAATAAAGTGAATTGCGGAATGAGCGCACGCGGGTGGAACGAAACCCTACTTCTTCTACTGTTCCGTCAAGATCTCCACTGGTTATCCAATGCCCCACCGAAAATGGCTTATCAATAAAAATCATAAACGAACCAAACAGATTTTTCAACGTATCCTGCGCTGCCAGGGCCAGTGCCAGACCACCGATTGACAACCCTGCCAGAAGTGCTGTAATATTCACATCAAGATTTTGCAGAATAAACAAGCCCCCAACTATAACCACAAATACCCGGAGAACTTTTCGTATCAAAGGTACTACATGATTATCCAGGCTGGTTTCGTTTTTTCCTGCAAGACTCTCCAGATAAAGCCCAAAAACATCTACCAATTTATAAAATACCAATATTCCAAATAAGGGCCACAACACTTTAAAAACAAAACTCAGATAAAAAGATACCTGTGCAGGCAATTGCAGCATAGGATAAAACACTGCAATAAAAACAAACACTACAAAGAGACTGAGAGGTTTGGCTACAGGCAGCAAATAGGGCCTGACAATCTTGTCATACCCGAGTTTGTGAGCACCACGGTAAAGCAACCGGTTAAAGAAAAAAGTAAACAACTTATGTAATAAAATGCTGATGATAATTATCAGCAGTATTCCTATATGTTGCCAAAGATATAGCCCGAAGAATCGAACAGAACCCCTTTCCGAAAAAATATCGGCGAGCAGATCAGAACCATAGGGAAATACTTCCCGGTGAAATGCTTCAATATCCTCAAAACTATTGATGCTGTAACGCCATTCACCATTGGGTTGTCGCTCAACATAAATTTCGGGGGTTTGACTTATGGGAGCAAATATCTGTCTTTCACTCACCGAATCAATATAATTGGCATCACGAGGAACATTATCAAAATTGACAAGATAACCCCTGGCATCCCATGCCTGTTTCAGTTTTACAGCAAGATCCTTCGCCTGCACCGAATCCACTCCCAGATGCAAAAAAGGAATTGCGGCCTTATCCACATCATAACTATCGGGTTGCAAAAAATAAATATGTGTAAGTACGCTGTGCCAGGGTGTATTCAGGTTTGGCTCAAAATCAGTTGGCACAGCGCTTTGCCTGGCCATGGAAGTCATCATGCCAGCCGGCAAAAAAAGCAGTATCAGACAGCTTCTGACAAGGAAACTTTTACCTTTCATTGTATGCTATATTTAAATAAAATTGGAATTGAAGAATTCGGGATCAAACCTACAGAAATTTTCTCATCTAAAAAAGTTAAGTATAGCCTAAAACCTTTAAATCTCAAAATGAAATAATTACTGACTTTCCCTGATAAAAAGGCAAAAAGAAAATTGTTGAAAACATTTAACGCATGTTTAATATTGTATAGACCATTTTTTGTATCTTTATTAGTATCACTATTTCTACCCCACTGTAAAACAGGAACCTTTTCATTCTCTTAATTATTTGGTTATGAAAGCTCTAATTTCTTTTATACAGGTTCTATTAATGTTTTTGATTTCTCATTCATTGGTTTTCTCACAAACCCCGGTATTAGTTGAATGGAATTTTGAAGATGAAGCTAAAAGGACATCAATAACAAACAGTGAAACTTTTCAATCTAACCCTTATACTGCAGATAATGGCTCTGTTGAGAATATTAACATCAGAAACATATTACTTGGTGGGGATGCAAATTTTTCGGAATGGGTTCAGGGTAGCGGTGGATCTGGAACTTTTGCTCCTAATGCTGTTAACTGGAATAATGGTAATAATAGCAAATATTGGCAAGTGAGTTTTTCGTCATTGGGATTTGAAAGATTGACTGTTTCATCAAGGCAGCGGGGTTCTGGCACTGGTCCAAGAGATTTTAAATTACAATATAGCCTGAATGAAACTGATTGGGAAGATATTAACGATTCAAATATTATAGTTGCCGATAACTTCTCTTCGGGAAATTTGAATAATATTCCACTTCCTGATATTTGCTCAGACCAGGAGACTATTTATCTCAGGTGGGTAATGAATTCTAATATAAGCGTTAATGGAAACTCAGTGGGTTCAAGTGGTACAAATCGAATTGATGATATCATTGTAAGAGGATTTCGCATTTGTAACAAGCATGAGTCTTTCTTTAATTCTGAACTTCAGGCATCATACACCGATGGAAGTTTTGTTGGCGATGACGGAATAATATGGGAGTATTTTCATTCAAGAAATGAAGGAGATTACCCAATTGAGGGCAAAGGAATAATTTTAAGAAGCCAGGGAGATAATAGTAAAATTCAGGCCAACATTACCGGAGGTATACAATCTTTCTCTGTAGATATGAGAAAAGCCTTTACATGGGGTACAACAAGACAGTTAGGATTATACATAAATGGTGAACTTATAGATGTATCTCAGACATTTGGAGGTGTATCTGGTTTGGATGAAAGCATATATACCTTTCAGGTAAATGGAATTAACATTCCTGGCGATTTAGTTTTGGAAATAAGAAATATTCGCGGAACCAACTCTTCTCCCAGTCATCTGACTATTGACAATATACAGTGGTCATGTTATTTGGAACCCGTCTGTGAAACTACATTTTTTTATTACCAGTCTATTGGTTCCGGAGATTGGGAATCTCCATCAATATGGCAGGCATCTGAAAATGGAGACACATGGAGTTCTGCCAATTGTCCTCCTGATTATAGGGCAACTGAAATTAAAATACAAAGTGGTGATACAATTATAATTAATGATTTTTTAAGACTGGATCATACTCTGATCGAGCAAGACGCACTATTAATAAGGGTTGGAGGCGAACTGATTCTTGCCGATGGACCCGGAGATAATATTATAGTTGAAGGGGTTTTTCGTCATGCAGCAAGTTTGCAGGCTCCTAAATATGAAGGAAATAGCAGCATCAGGATAAAGCCAAATGGTATGCTTGAGATAACCAACAATCAAACTTCATCTTCACATTACGGAACAAGTGAAAATATATTTTATGAAGATGAAGCAGTTTTTTACTGGAATGTATCATCGAACGCAATATTTCAAACAAATGGTATTGTTTACTTTCCCAACTCAGATGATTCCACCATTCCCGTTTTCAGAATAAATACACCAAATATTAATTTAGGTGGTAACAGTACAACTACAATTAATGGATTACTTGAAGTAGAAAGCAGCAACATCACCTTCCAAAACTCCGGCACAAAAATCTTCCGCAATGGCATAACAGGCTCAGGCACAGTTACCCAGGCAAACAGCAGTGGTGTATTTATCATCAATGGCAATACTGCTCAACTGGGCGGGAGCGGTAGTCTTATTCTTGATGGGA
>SLOJ01000205.1 GCA_007132585.1 Bacteroidales bacterium
AAAAGCCATAAAGTCTTCCAGAAACTTATTGTCATTTACATTTACAAGCACATCATCCTGGTAGAAAAACCTGACATACTCTTTTACTCCGCTATACTCTTCTTTAAGAGCTGGCCCTAGTGGAAATGCCGTTATGGCCAGATGATTACCACCGCCGGCAATGGTATACTTCCCTTCAACCCGGTATATATTATTATGGTTTTCATGAAAAGTATCGAAGGACAACTCATGGTTAACAAAAAGAGTAATTAAAACAGCGCCTGTAATTCCTACCGAAAGGCAAAAGATGTTGATAAGGGTATATACCTTACTTCGCATCATATTGCGCCAGGCGGTCATTATGTAATTATTGAGCATAACAATAAACGGGATTAAAGGCTACTTATAATTATACCGGAGCTTTCAATTGTCTGCTATGCAATTAATATACCTTTATGCAGAGCAAACGCCCCGATTTGCAAATATGGAAGAACAAAAGACCACAGAAAACTCCGGTATTTAAAATATTACTCCCCGCATCAGGAATCTTACGGGAATTTATTTAGCAACAGAAGTAAGAACAAATTCAGTGGTTTTATCTTCAGTAACAATTTGTCCGTCAAACAACCTGATGATTCTTTGTGCATAAGATGCATCGCGCTGTGAGTGGGTAACCATAATAATGGTTGTACCATTTTTATTCAACTCTTCCAGTAAATTCATTACTTCATCACCATGGGTTGAATCGAGGTTACCGGTAGGCTCATCGGCAAGGATAATGTGCGGGCGGGCAACAACGGCACGACATACGGCAACCCTCTGCTGCTGACCACCTGAAAGTTGAAGTGGGAAATGATTTTTCCTGTGCATGATCTGCATCTGAGTTAATACCTCCTCAACCCTTTTTTTCCTTTCTGATGAACTGTATCCCAGATAAATCAGTGGCAGTTCAATGTTCTCATATACACTAAGTTCATCTATCAGGTTAAAATTCTGAAAAACAAAGCCAATATTTTTCTTTCTTAGATTTGCTCTTTGCTTTTCGGAAAAACCTGAAACTTCGTTTTGAAGGAAAACGTATTCTCCGTTTGTTGGGTTGTCAAGCAAGCCAAGGATGTTGAGCAAGGTAGACTTACCGCATCCTGAAGGGCCCATTATGGCAACAAATTCACCTTCTTCTATCTCAAAAGAAACATTGTTAAGGGCAGTGGTTTCCACTTCTTCTGTGCGGAAAACTTTTGTTAAATTAACTGTTTTAATCATGGTTGAGTTTTTTAATTGAGTAAACAAATTCTGCTTCTATAATAATTTAATCATTAACTATCTGAATATTAGTCTGTCTTTGGCACCAAATGCATCATACGATGAAGTAATTACTTTTTCGCCAGGTTCAAGACCTTCGAGTACCTCATAATGATGAATATTTTGACGCCCTATGCGAATATTTCTTTTGGTAGCCTGGCTCCCTGACGAATCAAGCACATATATCCAGTTGCCTCCGGTTTCCTGGTAGAATCCACCACGGGGAATGATAATTGCATCAGCTACTCCACTGAATTCAAGTCTGAGCTGTATAGTTTGACCTCTTCTTATACCTTCCGGTATTTCACCCATAAAATGAAGATCAACTTCAAAGGCTCCACCAGTAATATTACTGTAAATTTTATGTATCTCGAGCTGATAATTATTTCCGCCATATTCGAACTGAGCCTGTTGCCCCACAAAAGTTCGGTTAACATAACGTTCATCAATACGTGCACGAAGTTTAAATCCATCCAGTACATCAATCTGACCCAGATTTTCTCCTGACTGTTTTGTTTCGCCGCGTTCGGCATCAAACGATGAAAGCTGGCCGCTGATTGGGGCAGTAATGATAAGGTTTTCGAGATTGCGGTTAAGCATATTCAAATTATCCTCCATACGATCTATGGATTCCTTGATCTGTATCATCTGGGTTTCTGTGTAAACAGAATCATGTTGCATGGCCCTGTAGGCTATATCAAATCTTTTGCGGGCAATATTATATTCACGTTCTGCATTTTCGTATTCTTCCTCCGAAATATGACCTGAATCATAATATACCTTTTTTCTGTTAAAGTCTTTGGTGGCAATATCTTTCTGATACTCCAGATCAGCCATCTGCCGTTCAAGAGTAAATTTATTCCGTTCAAGGCTTAACCGGGTATTCTGATAGTTATTTAAAACTTCGAGTAAATTATTTTCACGGTACATATAATCCATTTCTATACTGGCATTTGACAAACGCAATATAGGATCACCCTCTTGCACAAAGGCACCATCGCGAATAAAAATTTCTTCTACCCTGCCGCCAAATACTGCATCAACATAAATGGTTACAATAGGCTGAACGGTACCATCTACCGGAATAAATTCCTGAAAACTACCTTGCTGAACTGTTGATATAGTCATCCTTTCCTTATCAACATACAGGCGGCTGCCATTTTCACGAAAAAAAACAAGATAAGCGATAAACAGCACCAGCAGTGAGCTAAGAATCGTTAGTGTTATTCGGGTACTATTCCACTTTTTCTTTTTTAAAATCCGATCCATATTATTATACTTATAGTTTTTGGCCAATTAGTTTACCAACTTTATGCCAACTATCGTATGATTCTAATTATTAGACTATTAAACAATCGCGCTATTTTGAAATATCCTTTTAGTGTCCGCTGACGATCAATTGATGTATCAGAACGAACAATTTTTTTAGGTGGTTTTACCTTATCTAAAATTGGTAAAAACACCAAGAGTTAACCTATGCTAATTTCCTATATTTGAGAAATTACAAAAACCATTTTGATCATAAGCACAAATCAAATTGCTGCGCTATTGAATCCAAAGGTATAGACAAAAAGGAAAATTTCAATACTGACGATTTGGAAAATGTTATCCAAGGCCTGAAAGACAGGCTCATCCTTGATATTTCAGCTCATCTTTCAGAAACAGATGCTGCGAAGATCAGGAATGTTATTACGGATTCGCTGGAAAAGCTGGGTCAGATATTTGGTGCAAACAGGGTTATCCTGTTTTCAACCAAACCTGATAAAGACATCTTTTCAGCATCTCTTGAATGGCATGACACCCAATCAGCTCCACTGGCCAGCATTTTAAAAGAACTAAAATTCAGTCAATATCCCCTTTTGGAGAAATTTGCTGTACAAAGGCGGATTTTCCAGATCTCAAATATTGCAAACATCCCTGATATTTATTCACATTGTAAAGAATTACTCACAAACCTGGGCTCCAAAGCATTTTTGCAGAGTCCTTTGCTGTTTGGTGAAGAATTAACAGGTTTCCTTATTGTTTCTTCTTCCAAAGAAAATGTCAGCTGGGAGAAGGAAGATATAAATTTTCTGGTAAACATTTGCCGGCTTATTCAAACATTACTAAAAAACCAGGAAATTACAAACCATTACGTAAAACAGGCAAAATCGCAGTCAAATATTATCTCAGGCTCCATGCATAATAATATACTGGAAAGCCTTGAATTTGGCATAGCCATATTTGACCCGAATGCCGGAGATTTTATTTTCAGCAACTCAAAATGCATGCAGCTGCTGGGTTTAAAAGAAGCCGATCAATTAAACAAAAAAACTGTTTTTCGTTATTTTTCAGAGAACGGCTATCGTCCATCAGATTTTTTTTACCGTGAAAATTTTAACCTTTCACAGGATTTTTCAGTCTTTATCAATCAGAAATATTTAAGTGGTGCGGTAATACCTGTGGCGGGCACATCCTGGTTAACAATGAATCTGTATGACATTACTCCCATTGTTAACTTCGAAAAGAATGAAAAAACCCTGAGCAATCAGTTGAAAACATTGTCGGAAGCAGCTATAAAACTGCTTTCTATAAATGATGAAGATATTTACAAATTCATTGGTGAAACAGCTTACTCTCTTGTTACAGAAAACGCCCTGGTTGTTGTAAAAAGCTACAACAAAGAGCAGGGTTATCTCAAACCCAAAGTAATAAAAGGTAAGGATTTCCCATCTGATAAGATCACCAAACTGATAGGGAAACATCCGTTACACAAAAAATACCCGTTGGATAAAAACAGCCATTTTTATCATGAGTACACCAGTTCTCGTCTAAGAGAAATAAAAGGCGGCATCAATGAATTATCATTGGGAACCATTTCAGTACCTGTTTCACAAAAACTGGAAGAAATACTGGGAACGGGAAAGTACTACGGATGTGGTTTATTTGCTGATGGAAACCTTTACGGTACTATGTCATTTCTGTTGCCTGCCGATAGCTTTTTGCATCCATATATTTTTGAAACCTTCTCACAACTGGCATCAAAGGCTCTGCATGGTATAAAAATGGGAGCTAAACTGCAGGATACCAAATCGGCATTATGGAATGCTGCAGCTATAGCACGACTTGGTTATTGGAAATATGACATCTGTTCGCGCAAGCTAATCATTGACAAAAGCATACTTAAGGATTTCAATACAACAGAAAGTGATGAAAAAATCATAATCCCAATTGACCGTTTCTTGCAAAGATATGCATCTCCCGATCAGCAGAAGATGATCAAGGAAAAGCTTGATTTGGCTTCACAAAATATCAGGAATGTTAATTTCACCCTCGATATGGAGTGGGAGTTTATCAGGAAGGACAAAACTCCTTTACATTTGTATACAAGAGGTGTTGTGCAGGCCGATGGTAAAATTATGGGTATTGCACAGGATATCAGCAACATCAGGGAAGCAGAAAAAAGTCTGAAAGAAAGCGAAGTAAAATTCCGTAACCTGATCAAACAATCTCTTGACCCCATAATAGTTATACAGGATGATGGACATATTACCGAATGGAACGCCAGTTGTGAAAAACTATCGGGTATTTCGGCAGAAGAAGCCATTGGTAGATATATTTGGGATATTGAATCGGAAATAACTTTTAAGCCATCTGAAAAAGAAGAATTTACAGAATATCCAAAAAATAAATTCAGGGAGCATTTTTTCCGTTTCTTCGATAAAGATGAAAGTAAAAAGCCGGTGGCCCGCGACATTTCCATGAAAGCAAATGATGGAGAGTTAAAGTACCTTACGGTTACCAGTTTTGTATTTAATGATAACAATCGAAAATATCTTTGCCGGATTTTTAAAGATATTACCCTGGAAAAGGAAAAGCAGGAAAGAGAAAAGCAGGAAGAAATAAGAAACAGGGCAAATAAAGCCAAGGAGTTATTTTTAGATAACATGAGCCATGAAATGCGTACTCCTTTAAGTGGAATAATTGGCATGACTGATATTCTTATGCGTTCGGGGCTCACCTCCAGACAAGCTGAATTAATGAAGGTTGTAAAAGAATCATCTGATAGCCTGCTGGAACTTATCAGTAACATACATCAGCTTTCAGCCATTGAAGCCCATGGTATTGTAATTCGCAAAGAACCCTTTACCTTAAGTAGCTTAATCGATAAAACCCTGGGTATTTTCAGAGCAGCCGCTTTACAAAAAGAAATCAACCTGATCCCCGATTATGAAGAAATCAGAAATATCCGTTTACTGGGTGATGAATTCAGACTTCAACAAATATTAACCAACCTCTTAGCAAATGCCATAAAATTTACTGCATCCGGCGGTAGTGTTACTGTTTCGGCAATGGCTAACCATAAGTCCGGCGATGCCACCGAATTGAAAATAAGCATAAAAGACACCGGCATTGGAATTTCCAAAGAAAAGATACCCATTTTGTTTGATAAGTTCACCCAGGCCGACAGTTCATACACCCGTGAACATGAAGGTGCAGGAATCGGCCTTGCCATTAGCAAAGAACTTATCGAACTTATGGGTGGCACTATTGGAGTGAGCAGTGAATACATGAGAGGAGCTGATTTCTGGATCAGACTCACCCTGCCTAACGCTTCCTGAAAAAACAGATTACATTTTCAAGGATTTTTTTACGGCATATTTTTTGCTATTCACGATTTCATTCAGATTTTCTAATCAAATGATTATTTTTATGCGTGAATTGCAAGTAATATTATATTATATGAATATTTCGAAAATCTTTTTATTTAAACCCCTTTCAAAATTTAAAAAAGCTTGAATATCCAGACAAAAGTATTTCAATTACGCAGAAATTAATCCTATGAAACGAGCATGATTCGTTGAACATATTTATGGATGAA
>SLOJ01000104.1 GCA_007132585.1 Bacteroidales bacterium
AAAACCCAGGCTGGAGTCGAAGGTGATGGGTGATGCTGATAATATGGGCCAGTGCCTGGGAGGTAAAAACTTCAGGAAATGATAGCGGTTATAGGGTTCAACGATTTTCCACCTGGCCAGTTTTTCATCAAAACTCATTTCCATGGTTGATTTGTGAATTGCGTTTACAAAGCCCTTTTTCCTGATTTTCTGCAGAAGTGTCTGCTCCTTTTGCAGGGAATAATCTGCATTTCTGATATTATGGCTGCCCTTGCCTTTGTTTACCAACCAGAAAAAGGTACTCTTCACATCGTACTCAGAATTGATGCGCATGATCCTGTCCATGTTCTTCCAATGAGGCTTGCGACTGATCTCTCCGGCAATGATGTTAAAAAATGCACCCAAATGAAGATTTTTGAGCGCCCAGAATCCATCCTGTTTTAATGAGCCATAAATTGTGTCAATATCATGGGAAATGAAAAAGGTACTTGCTTTGGGATTGCCCCTGATGTTTTTCTCGCTACAGAACTCATCAATGTATTGTTGTACCAGGTTTTTTTCTATGCTGTTAAATCTTTTCTGGTACGATGATTTGTAACGGAACCTGCCATAATTATCTATGTCGTTTTTCTGGAAAGAAAACTCCTGCAAACAGTTTACCATGTAAAAGATGGTGGCGATCAGGTCTTTCCGTTTTTCAGAGTCCCGTATAAGTTGTTCTTCTCTGAATATTTTTTTATGTGAAAGCACCGGTTTTTCCTTTACCAGTTCATCATAAAACTCCCTGGTAATGAATTCACTATGGGGATGCTCATGATCCCATACCAGGTCAGCATTGTTGGCTGAGTCTGTATAACTGAACCTTATGCGGCGGTTTTTCCCAATGAGTAAAATGGTATAATATATCGGGAAGTAGTAAGAAGTGTTTTTCCGAATGTAAATTTTGAGCATATTTTGGGATTTTCTCAAAATACATTGTTCATTAGTGTCAGGCAAATGTAATGAAAATCATTTTGCACTTAGATTCATTTTACGCGAAATTATCTTTTCCAATTTCTTTAAAGACATTTTTTTAAAGGTTTTTCATATCCATCAACCTCGAAAATGCCCGGTGCACATCCTTCTCCTCTACCACAAAGGTTACCTCATTACTGGTTGATATCACTTCACATACGTTGATACCCGACCAGGCCAGGTTCTTCAAAAGGAAGTAATAAATCCCCGACACTTCGGTATTGCTTTCAGGCAGTCTGATGGTTATGGAACTGAGCCTGGTTTTTTGGGCAAGAAGTTTTTCTTTCC
Source organism: Bacteroidales bacterium (assembly GCA_007132585.1). GTDB lineage: Bacteria > Bacteroidota > Bacteroidia > Bacteroidales > UBA7960 > SKVR01. The sequence continues at coordinate 1,282 of SLOJ01000104.1, forward strand.
GGTAAATATCCATGATACGCATTTCAAGCAAATTGCTTACCACAAGGGTGGTTTCAAAAACTCCCTGCGAAATGGTGCAGAAAATTTCCTTCTCTCCACCAATTTCATCCATCAGTTGGCGGTTGCAGGCTATGAGATCTTTGGAGTTTTCAAAGGTATAATCCCTGAGATCGGAGCGTACAATTACGTCTCCCAATTTTTGCATGAATTCCCTGATCTTTTTGCTGATGCGGAAGGATAAACCCGATGGGCGTCGATTAATAGCCATAACTATGGCACCCGACTGTACCTTTTTATGAAGTTTTCTTTCAATATCGGGCTGTAGTTTGCGTGCAAGAGATGATACATTGATCAACTCTTCTGACAATGCCTCCTCAAGAAAGGGAGATGCCGAAATTAGTTCATCTACTGCCTGTGCTATATTCATAATACACGGTGTTAAAAATATAACGCAAAGTTATAAAAAAGTTTATTGTTTTTAAAAATTTCACAGAATGAATTAAATCTTTTTTCTTTGCACAGCTTTTAATAAAAGATCACTATTTCTAAACCTTTAATCTCAACCTTAACTTTCCCCAAATGCTTATTCTTAAATTCGGTGGTACCTCGCTTGCCAATGCAGAAAGAATAAAAAATGTTGCAGAAATAATAAGTGCGCATAATAATTGTGTGGTGGTTTGTTCTGCCATGGCAGGTGTGACTAACACACTCGAACAAGTGAATATGAGATGGGAGGAATCCAATAAAACCGAAGCATTAGCTATACTGGATCGTGTTGGAAACCGCTTTGAAATCTTATGTCGCGAATTATTTAATGATCAGGATATCATTACAGAAAACTGCCTTGGAGTGAGAGAAATGTTTTCATCTATCCATCAAATTGTAGCAGAAAAATTCAATGAAGAGCTGAAAGGCAATATACTCTCACTGGGTGAACTGGTTACTACCTGGATATTCAATAATTACCTGCGGTATTTGGGAAAAGAGTCATCTTTTGTAAATGCCCTGGACTTTATTCAGCTGAACGATCAGGGAGAACCTGTTCCGGCAAATATTGCACAAAAAATACAGGAAACAGGAAGTTTTTCTCAGCCGGGCATTTACATTACACAAGGGTTTATTTGTCTGGATCCGCAGGGGAGAGTGTCTAATCTTAAACGTGGTGGCAGCGATTACACGGCCACTTTGCTGGGTGCGGCTCTCAATGCTTCACTCATTGAAATTTGGACCGATATTGATGGGCTTCACAATAATGACCCGCGGTATGTGGAAGACACACAGCCTGTTCGTGAGCTGTCATTTGCCGAAGCTGCTGAGTTGGCCTATTTTGGTGCCAAAATATTGCATCCATCGTGTGTGTGGCCGGCCAGGGAGCAAAACATCCCTATACAGTTAAAAAACACATTGAATCCTGATGCCCGGGGCACATACATACAGTCAAGGCTGGTATCAGATGGCATCAAAGCCATTGCTGCAAAGGATAACATTACTGTATTGCGTATTACATCAGGACGAATGTTCAATGCCTATGGATTTCTGCACAAGCTTTTCCAAATATTCGATGAGTTCAAGATACCGGTAGATGTGGTTACTACCTCTGAAATTTCGGTATCAGTAACCATCGAAGATACTACTTTACTTGCAGGTTTAATTTCGCGATTGCAGTCTCTTGGAAGGGTAAGTGTTGAGAATAACCGTTCCATTATTTGTGTTGTGGGCAATATTCAGCAACACCTGGTGGATGTTATACAGGCCGTTAAACCTTTCAAAACAGAAATGGTTTCTTTGGGTGCCAGCTCCAATAATATTACACTGGTTGTGCTACAAGAGCAAAAAATTGAAGCCTTGCAGGCACTGCATAAAACTTTAAAAAATAATACTGTTAACCGACAAGAATCATGGATACAACTTCAGATATAAATACACCTTATTATCTTTACGACCTTGATCTGCTTCGGCAAACACTTGATCAGGCCAGGCAGGCTGCAAATCAGCATAATTACCATATTCATTATGCCATAAAGGCCAATCATAATCCCATTATTACAGGTATCATAAGAGATTACGGCTTTGGTGTCGATTGTGTCAGTGGCAATGAAGTTATAGAAGCCATACACCGCGGCTTTGCTGCAGAAAAAATTGTTTATGCCGGAGTAGGAAAGAGTGATGATGAGATCAGGCAGACCCTTGAAAGCGACATTTTCTGCTTTAATGTGGAATCGATGGAGGAGTTGCAGGTGATTGATGAGATCGCATCTGAAATGGAAAAAACTGCCAGGGTTGCCCTAAGGGTAAATCCGGGAGTAAAAGCACACACCCATAAATATATCACAACCGGACTGGATGAGAATAAATTCGGAATTCATCCTTTGCAGTTGCAGGAATCGCTTGATCTTTGCCGCCGGTCGAAGTGGCTGGATTTTAAGGGTCTACATTTTCATATTGGCTCGCAGATTACTTCACTGCAACCTTTTTCCAGGCTTTGCCAAAGAGTGAATGAGATTTGGGAAGAGTTTGATATTTCTTCCATGGGAGCTACAATCCTGAATCTGGGTGGGGGACTGGGCGTTAACTATGAAGATCCTGAGGGCGATCCTATTCCGGATTTTCAGTCTTTCTTTGGTGTAATAGCAGAAAATCTGAAAATCCCAGACTCTATCCAGGTGCATTTTGAATTGGGCCGCAGTTTGGTGGCGCAATGTGGTAACCTGATCACCCGGGTGTTATACACCAAAAAAGGGGTGGATAAGGAGTTTGTTATTACCGATGCGGGAATGACAGAACTTATGCGTCCATCGCTTTACCAGGCAAGGCACAAAATTGAAAACATAAGCAGTTCAGGTGAAATATGCAAATACGATGTAGTAGGACCGGTTTGCGAATCCAGCGATGTGTTTGGCAAAGCCGTTGAATTGCCTGTAACACGTCGCGGGCATTTACTGGCATTAAAAAGTTGCGGTGCTTATGCCGAATCTATGATGTTACGATATAACATGAGGACAAGGGCCAAAAGCTTTTTTAAAACTTCAGGAAAGATCTCACACATCACCAATGCAGAGATGATAAGTAGTGTATAGCAATTGATATAAGATGATTACAGGGTTAGCTAATAGCGGACAATTCGCCTTCGATTGATTCAATCAGAAATTCAGATTTAAATAAAAGAATACACCCGCATAAATAAAGGTAGCAAGTAAAATTCCCCGGCCGGTTTTATCGAACTTAAGGTTTACCATATAATATCGGAAAGTAAACAGATTGCTGAAAATACCGATAAGTTGCATGGTTGACTGTTTCATCATGTAAATGCCCCTTATTTCATCTACCACTCCATATCTGCTTACAAAAAAGAAAATCAATCCGTAAATTACCAGTGGCAGCAATACTCCCATGGCGATACCCAGTGCCCAGTTGTCTTTTTTAAGCATTGAAATTCCAGTTTTTTAGTTCAGGAATAAGTTTGTGGGCTGTAAAGTCAAATTGTATAGGAACCACTGATATGTATTTGTTTGCCAGTGCCCATTCATCGGTTTCATCCACATCTTCATGCAGCTGAAATTTACCGGTAAGCCAGTAGTAATCTTTACCTCTGGGGTCCTTGCGATGATCAAATTCCTCTACCCAGTTAGCGTTGGCCTGGCGGCATACGCGCACTCCCTTTATCTCATGCTCCTTTACTGCCGGTATGTTCACATTCAGGCAATTCCCTTTGGGTAGCCCGTGTTTCAGAACGTTGCGTACTATATCCTGCACATATTTACGTGCTGAAACAAAGTCAGCATTCAAGCGGTAGTCGAGCAATGAAAACCCAACACTTGGTATTCCTTCCATGGCACCTTCAATGGCCGCCGACATGGTACCACTGTATATTACATTGATGGATGCATTGCTGCCATGATTGATGCCCGAAACCAGAATATCGGGCTTACGATGAAGTACTTTATTTACTGCCAGCTTCACACAGTCAACCGGAGTACCGCTGCAACTGTATTCCTGATGATCGCCGTTTACAGCGATCTTTTCAAGCCGAATAGGATGTGTAATGGTAACGGCGTGGCCCATGCCACTTTGTCCTTTGTCGGGCGCAACTACTACTACTTCGCCAATGTCAAGCATAAAGGAAATAAGGTTGCGTATGCCGGGGGCCATAATGCCATCATCGTTGGTAACCAGTATAACAGGTTTTTGCATATTATGAAAATTTTTTGGCAAAGCTATTAAGAAATCAGCTTATGACAAGTTTTTTGATTATGAAATGTTTTTTAAAATGCTTATTTAAGGCTAAACACGGGTTACACCACCCGATACAATAAATTTCATGAAATCAGCTGAATTGGCTGCAACCGGTATCACATTTACGGCCGGTACAATAAACATATTGCCCGAGAAATTGTAAGAGTGCGGAAGATATACCGCCACAAACTCATCTCCGATACCAATGTTTTTCAGGTCGCGCTCAGTAATAAAGCCCAGCTTACGGATGTTGCTTTCATGACTCAGAATTACCATAACCGGTTCTGTAAATTTTTTCTTCTGACCCACAAAGGCTGATAACAGATCTGATATAGCAGTATAAAGCATCTTGATCAGGGGTACCTGGTCCATAATCCGGTTAAAAAGCATAGCCAAGGGAGTGCGAATTATATAGGACCCCAGCATGCCTATCAGAGTGATTGATCCAAGTATGATCAATAAACCAAGTCCCGGAATCCGGAGTGGCAGCAATCCGTCAATAAACTCAAAGAGTTTGAAAATTACAAAAATGGTAATGGAAATGGGTGCAATTAACAGCAAGCCCTGAAAAAAGAAATTAGCAATTTTTTTAAGGGTTTTTTTGTGAAGATTATTTGATGATTCCATTGTTCTTTATATTAATTTTAGATAGATGCTTAATAACGATATCAAAATTAAACAAACCCTTTTAAGTCTTGTTTGTTTTTCAATCTTTTAATGGTATTATTTTTTAAGTTTAACTTAACTATTTTTAACGCGCGACATAATGTCATGAATAGTACTCATGGCGTGCTTTTTGACTAGTTTTGAATTAATTTTCTGAAAACATAAATTTTACAAACATGGTTTTTGATGTTAATATTCTGATCATTTTCGGAGTTTTTATGCTCCTGAGCTGGCTGGTTGGTAACCGGCTGAAATCAAAATTTGCCAAATATTCCCGTATGGGTCTGCGTTCCAGGCTTTCGGGCCGTGAAATTGCAGAGAAGATGCTTCGTGAAAGTGGTGTCAGTGGCGTACGTGTCATTTCAACACCCGGTAAACTTACTGACCACTATAACCCCCTTGATAAGACAGTAAATCTGAGCCCCGATGTGTATAACGGACGCAGTATTTCTGCTGCTGCTGTTGCGGCGCATGAATGCGGACACGCGGTACAGCATGCACGTGCCTATTCGTTCCTGAAAATGCGCTCGGCACTGGTTCCGGTTATCAGTGTTAGTTCAAGGTATATGCAGTGGATATTGCTTATAGGTATTCTTACTGTGCAAACATTTCCGGGCATTTTGCTGGCAGGTATTATTATGTTTGCCATGACGACCCTTTTCAGTTTTGTTACCCTGCCGGTTGAGTTTGATGCTACCAAAAGGGCATTGGGATGGTTAAGGGAAACCGGTCTTACAGTTGGTGAAGAGCACGGATACGCCAAAGATGCTCTTAAGTGGGCAGCGCTGACTTATGTGGTAGCTGCACTGGCATCGCTGGCAACACTGCTCTATTATATTATGATATTTCTCGGAAGCAGAAGATAGTTGCAATTCTTACAGAAAGAGAAGGAAATAATACTTTTGTTAAGTACATATTTCCTTATCTTTGCAAGCTTACTTTTAATTCCAGTAATGAGTGACCGACTAAAACGAGAAAAAGAATATCATAACAAAGCATTTAGTGAAGGATTAAGAAAACCCGCTGATAAGTATTACACCATCCATGCTGCTTCTCTTAAAAAGCTAAATAAAACATTAGAACAATACTCAAAAGGAAAATCAGTACTTGAGTATGGTTGCGGACCAGGAGATAACGCATTCTTTTTGGCACTACATGCCGCTAAACTGGTGGCAATCGATATTTCGGATTATGCCATTAAAACTGCAACTGAAAGAGCAAAACAACTATACCTCACTAATACTGAATTCCGGGAAATGAATGCCGAAGAGCTGGAATTTGATGACAATTCTTTTGATCTGGTCTTTGGCAACTCAATTATTCATCATCTTGATCTGGATATTTCCTTCGGTGAAATCAGAAGGGTATTAAAGCCGGGAGGAAAGGCAATTTTTTATGAACCCCTGGGGCATAATTTCTTTATCAATCATTACCGCAAAGCTACTCCCGAGATGAGGACAGAAGATGAGCACCCGTTACTTATTGATGACATAAATTTGGCAAGGGAGTATTTTGATGAAGTTTCTGTTGATTTTTACCACCTGAGTACACTTGCTGCCGTTCCTTTCAGAAATTCATTTATTTTTAAACCTTTTTTGAAGTTTCTTTGTGGTACTGACAGGCTGATATTTAAAATGTTACCTTTCATGCGCAAATATGCCTGGTTTTGTATTCTTGAACTGGGGAAAAAATAAATTCTGTTTTTCGTTCAATACCATCAGTCATTCTGAACCGTCTTTTCTATAGTTCTCCACAATGCATCAGCGGTTTTATCCCATGAAAACTGCCGGCTTCTTTTTCCCCCTCTTTCAATAAGGCTATTCCTCAAATCTTCATTGGAACTCACTGAGATCATTGCATCAGAAATGGAATCAACAGAATAAGGATCAACCAGCATTGCTGCATCACCCGCCACTTCGGGCATGGATGTAATATTTGAAGTAATAACAGGAGCTCCTGATTTGAAAGCTTCAAGAATAGGTATCCCAAATCCCTCGAAGTAAGGCACGAAAAGCAAAGCAAGAGAAGCTGCGTATAAATGATTCAGTTCGGCAACCCCCAACCTTCCCAAAAAACTCACATCTTCCTTATATTCCAGATTTTCCCACGCTTTGCTGATAGCTGGGGTCCACCATTTTTTCTCACCAACTACCAATAAGCGGGTATTTTGTGTATCCTGTTCTTTGAAACGGTTGAATGCTTCAAACATCCTTGCAATATTTTTCCTGGGTATCAATGCACCTACATAAATGAAATAAGGCGCACCCCGGGAGTATTTCTTACGGGTTAATAGTTTTTCATCATTGCTGATGATCTTATATCCTTTGTTGCAGCCATTGTGGGTAACATCAATCTTGTCCGGAGAAATACTCCATGCTTTTATAATATCCTGCTTTGAGTAATTACTCACAGTAGCTATACGTCGGGCTTTTTGTGCATATTTCCTGAAAAGGACATTGTAATATTTACGGGTTAAGAACGGAATGTCTTCGGGGCAATGTACAAAATTCAGGTCATGAATTACCTGTATACATGGAGCGGGTGAGTTGAGTGTCATCCAGCCATCGGGTGACAGAAATACATCGGGTTTGAGTTTTCTCAGCAGGAAGGGCAGGAAAATCTCAAACCGTATGAACCATAGCAAAGGATGCCTAGAAGGAGGAGACAATACAACAAAACGAGTGTTGGATGGAAACTTCAATTCAGCAGATGGCTTTCGGTCAAAAATAAGAATAAATTCATGCTCAGGCTGCCGGGCAGTGATCCTGCTTAAGGTTTCGAATGTGTACCATCCGATTCCATCCAGTTTTCCCGGAATAAGCAATTGGGTGTTAATGGCGATCTTCATTTTTACAGACAGAATTTTGTTCCGGTTTTGATTCTTATTGAGTGATATCTGAATTGGGAAATTGTTCCTCTAAAAATGCTTTTAATTCTTTATAAAGGCGTGCTACCGGTAAGCCTACCACATTATGGTAGGAGCCATCAATACTGTCAACTCCGATAAGCCCTATCCATTCCTGTATTCCATATGCTCCTGCTTTGTCAAATGGTTTGCAGGTGTTTATATAATGGTCAATCTCTTCTTTGCTGAGTTCAGTAAACGTAACATCGGTTTTTTCATAGAATGCCAGCTGTTTATCCTGTGATGTGATGCAAACACCTGTTATTACCTGATGGGTTGACCCTGAAAGAAGAGTGAGCATTTGCCTTGCCTGAATAACGTTAACTGCCTTGTTAAGTATCTTTGTATCCTTTACTACTATTGTATCGGCGGTTATTACAATGCTTTTTTTATCCAGTTTATCAAGGAAGGGTTCGGCTTTTTTTTTACACAGGTGCATGGCAATATCAGAAGGCGATAAACCTTCCGGAAAACTTTCATCACCAGGTATTGCCCATACTCTGAATGGGATTCCGGCTTCTTTAAGCAGATTTCTGCGTCGCGGAGATTGTGATGCAAGGATCAGGTCTATGTTCTTCAGCTGCTCAAAAAAATTCATATGATGTATGTGATGTTAATGCCGGCAAAGATAAAATCTTTGGTATTGCCTGCCAAACAAATTATTGAAGGGGGAATCCGCGATGCAGATAAAAATAGAAAAAAAACATGGAGAATATTCCGGCAGTCATGATATATTTGGCAAAGTGACTCAGATTTCGGTAATCGTGCTTTTCTTTAGCTGTAATGATCTTATTGATCATAAAAATAAAAGGAATTTGAACAGTTAGCAAAAGGTAAGCAAACAACAAATCGAAATCACGCATGAGTATAAAGATCTGGAACCATCCCACAAGGATAATGAGGGTAACAGTAAGGAATATAAGCAGCCTTTTTGTTGCGTGTATACCTACAACAACCGGTATGGTTTTGCATCCGGTTTTTGCATCACCTTTTATATCTTCAATATCTTTTATGATTTCGCGGGTAAATGTGGTAAGAAAGGCAAATAATGCATAAACCCTTGAAAAATAAGAAATATTGGCAAAATCTACATCTTTGATTCCTGCAGCAGCAATGGCATGTGATTCAAAAGCCCAAACAATAGCTACTACAAAACCTGCCAGGAAAGCTACTAAAATATTCCCCAGCAAGAACTTTCGTTTGTATCTTATGCTGTAAACCCAGAGAAGGGTTGGCGCTATAATAAATATAAAAACCAGTGGCCATTGATTAACACGTAATGAAAGCCAAAGGCCTGTTAATAAGGCCAGGATATTAAAAAGTGAATGAAAAAGAATGGCTTTTCGTCTCGAAATTTTTCGTCCAAGAATGATCCTTTGTGGTTTATTGATTCGGTCGGTCCTGAGATCGAAATAGTCATTGATTGCATAACCTGCAGCCGTGATAAGCAGAGTTGCCAATACCAGCAATGTAAAATCAGCGTGTGACAATGCAAGTTCAATGCCTTTGCTGCGGAGCAGGGGCTCAATTATGCCATATCTGAAAAGGATCTGTATTGAGGCCACCATCAGAAGGTTAGGCCAGCGGAAAAGTTTCAGATATGCCATCATATATTTTTTATTTTGGGTTTGTTCCCGGTAAAAGTTTGTTACCAGTGAAAACCATCCTCATCAAACCATTTATGCTGAACTTTCATCACTTGTTCCAATATATCCCGTGCACAACCTTTTCCCCCGGGAACGGATGAAATGTAGTGGCTGATGTGTTTGATCTCCTCAGCTGCATCTGCCGGGCAAGCAGCAACTCCCACTTCTTTCATGATCTCGTAATCAATAATATCATCTCCCATGTACAGAATGTTTTCCATCTTCAGTTTATCATTTTTCACAATCTCATGAAATAGTTTCAGTTTGTTACCCACAGAAAGGTAAACCTCCTTAACGCCTAGTCCTTCAAATCTTTGCCTTACCGCTTCGGAGTTGCCCCCGGTTATAATAATAATACGATAACCTTTCTTTACTGCCAGTTGAATAGCATAACCATCCTTCACGTTCATTGACCGCAGCATCTGCCCATCGGGAGTAAGCAATACAATACCATCAGTCATTACACCATCAACATCGAAAATAAAAGTGGTAACGCGGGAAAGAAGGGTTTTGTAATTTGACATATTAAGAGTGTTTTCAGGGTTTGAGCTTTTTTGTGTTTTGAATACTTTGGGAAATAAAATTATAAATTTTTTGATAAGCCGGCAAGGAAGACAGTTTTTCTGTATGTTTGTCAATAATACGGTTATCACCCCGTATGGCAGGGCCGGTCTGTACTTTTGCAGGGTTATTGGATTTTGCTTTGCGTAAAGTTTCTTCGAGTAAAAGGTGCAGGATATCAAAGGGAATATCTTTTTTTTCCAGAATATCGTTGGCTATTGCATACATGTGATTTGTGAAATTACTTGCGAATACTGCAGCAATATGAAGATATTCTCTTTGCTCAGAATCGATATGATAAACTCTCCTGCTGATCTTTTTTCCTGATTCTATAATCCTTTCAAGGCTTTTCCTGTCAGATGCTTCCAAACATAAAGGAATATTTGAGAAATCGCATTTCACTGATTTAGATAGGGTTTGGAGCGGATATAGAACCCCATATTTTTCCCATTTGTTTTTGAAAATATCCATGGGTGTGCTACCAGAGGTGTGCACAATAAAAATGTTTTCGTGTGGCAGCGCTTCCGCTACTTCTAATATTGCATTATCAGAAACGGAAATAATATATATATCGGCATCCGGCCTTATCTTGTTTATCTGGTTTGTTGGTGAAGAGTTGAGTTTCTTTGCAAGCTCGTTCGCATGGGCGTGGGTCTTACTGTATATCTGCAAAATATCAAAACCCTTTTCAGCGAGTGCTAGTCCCAGTTGCGTGGCAACATTTCCTGATCCGATCAGTATTACCTTTTGTATACTTTTCATTTTTTGTAATGATGGTTTTGATAAAAAACACAGAAAACGCTCTTTGCAGTCTGTAAAACCTGCTTACTGTCCTCCATTACGTCTTTTCCATCGCCTGCGGTATGCCAGCCAGAATCCGGTAAGCATTACAATACAACTGAACCACAACAGGTTAATATACGGGAAAATAATCGTTTTGATGATGATAAATTCAGGTTGTTCGCGATACAGTTCCACTACAATTGTAAATGGCTTATCAGAAACTTCACTGAAACGGAAACGGTAATCCAGATCCCTGATAACATCATCATGATAATGCAGCGACTGCCCCCTTAACACAAAGCGCGGATAGGCTGTAAAAGTTTCTCCGAAGTGGGTTACCACATCAATTGTAGCTTCTACAACAATTGGATCTCCTGCTGCCATATCGCCGTCGTTGTTGGCTTCAATTGCGCTTACTACTATATGATTATTATCAATATGGAGGGTATCATGCAGTGTCATTTCATAGGTACCCAGCAATTCGGCTTCATGCTGTTGGTTGTGGCCGTCAACATCAGCAAACGTTATGTAAGTAAAAATATCTTTCCCGGGATAAACCTTTGCATGCGGATTATACACATTCCCCATGTTTTCATTGAGCTTGATTGTGGGTGTTGATTGAAACACCTTGTAATACTCTCCATCTTTGTTTTTCCTCAGGAAATCTATTTCATAAATAATATCTTCACCTTCGCGGTAGTTTCCTTTGTAGGTAACGTAATAACTACCCATTGGCAAAATCTCATCCTTTATAAGGAGCAGATTCTCATTTTCAGAAAATGCTTCACCTAAAAAGTAACCCGAAGTATTTTTTGATATGGTTTCCTGCCTTGAAAAAGTGAGTAATACGGCCAAAAGAAATAGTGCAATACCCAAATGACTAATAATGGTTGGCGTATTTGCAAGTGTATTACGGAATCGTAACAACATATCCATAGATGAGAAAAAAGCAAATAATCCTGCAAAAAGGAAAACTATATGCGCAGTTTGCCAGTTGCCTGTAATTGCAATGATAATAAAACCAAATACCAGGCTTAATGCCAGTGATAAAACGGTTTTTCTGATGAATTTCGCAATATCGTTTTTACCCCATTTCAGGAAATGTGCAAAGCCCATCAGCAGTGCCACAAGAACAGCGAAAGGAAGCTGCCATGTATTGTAATGTTCAACTACATTGGTGGGGGGTGATAATTCGGTTCCGAAGAACTTGTTAAAAACCGGGATGGATGTAGTAAATATGATCTGGAAAGCAGAAAGAACAAGCACCATACCGGCAATAAAAAGCCAAAATTCCCTGGAAACGGGATTCTCGTTTTCTGATGATGGCAGTTTGCCGTAATGTTTTATTAGTAATACCAATGAAAGAATAAGAAAAGTAAACAGATAGATTAGAATATGAAAGCCCATTCCATCGCTTCCGAATGAGTGAACAGATGTTTCGGAAAGCACACCGCTGCGGGTAAGGTAGGTGCTGTAAATTACGAATACGAAAGCAAGAAAGGTAAACAGAAGAGCTGGAAACAGGTTTTCCTGTTTTCTTTTTGCCACCAGCATCAGGTGTAATGCAGCCACAAGTATAAGCCAGGGTACAAGCGATGCATTCTCAATGGGGTCCCATGCCCAGAACCCGCCAAATGTAAGTGATTCGTATGCCCATATGCCCCCAAGTAAAATACCGGCACCGAGGAAAAAGATGGCGAGATGAGTCCATGGTAATGCAGGACGAATCCATCCAATATATTGCTTCTTCCATAGGCCTGCCATAGCATAGGAAAAAGGAACCAGGGTAAAGGCAAAGCCGATAAACAAAACCGGGGGGTGCGATAGCATCCAGAAATTCCGCAGCAAAGGATTTAGTCCGTTGCCATCGGTAATAAGTGCCAGGTAATGGGGATTTCGGAAGAACTCACTTGCCGCATTTTCAGGTACCTCACGAAGTAAAATAAACGGATCAAGACCTATATTAATACTACCCAGTTGAATTCCCAGGATCATGGAAACCATAAACATCTGAGAGAAGGCTATTATCGTCATAACCTGATTCTCCCACTTGCCGGCAAAACGTATTAACAACAAACCAACTACCATTTGGCAAAGAATCCAGAAAAGAAAACTTCCTTCCTGCCCGGCCCAGAATGAAGAGATCAGGTAGCCCAGTCCCAGATCATTCTCAGCATGCACCCATACATACCGGTATTCGTAATACCGGTTTAAGAGAAGGTACATAAGCATAATACCGGCTATGACTATAAAAATGCTATGCGCCTTATAAGTGAAACGGCCCCATTTTCGCCACATTTGCGTATCGGAAAAATTTTCTTTTGATGCCTGAAGATAGAAAAATGCTGATAAGAAGGCGGTAACAAATCCGATTATTATAGAGAATTTACCAATGTTGCCGGGAAGGAGATGTTCTCCCACATATTGAATATCCATTGAAAAAGATTTAACAGTATTAATTAAAGTGGCAAAAATAAAGAAATAATTTGCAATTTAAGCATTTCACTACCTTAATAATGCAGTTATCTCATGCACAGTTAATGGGATGAATCTGCAACATCAGCAAAAAATATTTTTTAAAGCGCTACCACCTGATGCTTGGTGCTGTGGGATCAGTTTTTTGCCTGTAACCTGCAACGATATTTAGTCCGAAATGAACAGTTGCAGTTTGCAGGGTATGGGGCCTTAACCCGCCCAGGAAATTGTCTACCACGGTATAAACCTGCAGCGGGCCCAGGTTCAGATGCAATCCCAATCCTACATTGTTGTAGTTCCAGTGAATTACAGAATATGATACGGATGTGCCCAGCATAGGTGCAACCTGTAAGTTATATGACGCTGTAAAGGACGGGTATATTGTGCCGGCGAAATATTCACCTCTGGCCAGAAGAGCAAATTTATGTTTACGCCCTGGACTATAAGCAGCTGACAAAAAGAACTTTGGTGGCAGCATGGTACGGTAAGCATTGGTAGATTCTTCAATATCAAAAACTCCTTGTATCGAATCTATGATCTGTTCAAAAGGATCTTCATTATCCTCACCAAAAAAGTCATTAAAATCAATACCTGTGAATTCAAATTCGCCCTGCAGCCCGAAGTTTTCAACATCGGATTTCCAGTCAATCAAACCCAAATCAATAATACTGAAGGCGACATTAAACTTATCCGATATCTTAAAGTTGGCTCCAACATCAATGGCAAAACCCAGATTTTTTGTATTTGTAACATAATTTATCAGATCTTCTTCGTCCACTTCAAAATAGGTATCATTTCCAATGGAATCAAGTGGTGAAAGTTGAAACAGGAGTGATGTATTTACCAATAGATCGGCATTGAGCAGTAATTCATAATTATTGGGCTTTGTGGTAAGATTCAGGTTGGTTTTTTCAAAAAATACATTTCCCATACCTTGCAGTGCTTTGGCGCGTATGCCGGCTGTCATCCATTCGGTCCATTGTCTTGAATATCCCACTCCAAACTCACGGTAGTGAATGGCATCCAGCGAGAGTCGTCCCAGTTCAGCAGGTACATCATCTCCCTGGTCCACACCTTGCTGCAGAAAATAATCATTTCCGTCAACCAGCAATCTCATAAAATCACGTGAATACCCCATTCGTGTGCCTACCTTTTCGGTAATATTAAATGAGATGTAGTCTTTTTTGCTTCTGAAACCAAAGCCCAGAATGTCTGTTTGAAAATCGAATGACAGAAAATTACTCCGCTCAAGCTTTTCGAGCATTGCCTGATCATCAATATAGAAACTGGTTCCGTTCTCATTTCTTTTTATAAGATCTTCGGGTGCAAAGCCCGAATGCGACAAACCCAGGTATAAAGATGAAACTCCCGGAAACCCAAGGTAAAAACCAGCATTGGGTTGAATGCCCGGGTTGCTGTATGATGCCTGTGGTATACCCTGCATCCAGTAAATGGTATTGTAATACTGGGCTTTTACCGGCTGATTTAGTAATATAAAGGTAAAGACACCAACAAAAATCAGATTTCTGGGGTTTGAAAATATATTCCGGAACATATTGTGCTTTTTTAAAGTGTTAATCTTTTTCTATTGCAGTATTTAAAATATGACTCAATACAGTATCATATAATTGTTTATTGTTTTTAATCTTCCATTAAATCAAGCGGATTGACTTTTGCTTTTGCCCTTAATCCCATAATAACACCGATTTCATAGCTTTCCAGTATTTTTACCGATTCTCCAATATTCTGATTATAGGTATTGAATTCTACTTCAAGCAGCATTTGTTGTGTATTTCTTAAAGATTCAATTTTGGTTTGATCAAGCATAATGAATGTTTCTTTCAGGCGGGGTTCTGTAACAATATTATCAGCGGGGCTTGTAGGGGCTGCTTCTATAATGTTTACGGCAGATGCTAATGAGAAAAGAGAATCTATAACCTGCGCGTTGTCATTAAGGAAATAAATCTGAACTGCTGCCCTTAACGGGAAACCATTGTCCATTTGAATTTTCAGCTCGGCCCAGTCGACCTCGTCGGGCAAATTATCAAAAGTGAGATCTAATGTATCCTGAAGTTCGAAATTGTCAATCCTGCCAAAAAGCGGAAGGTTCACGTCAAGATCAATGGTTAACTGACTGTTATAATTGATGAAATTGGGTGAGGATTGCTTACCCGGAGGGTTTATGATTCCCGATACATCAAAATACACTGATGTAGGACGTATGCTCATCATTTCATCAATATTTGTATTTGAGCGGTTGAGTTCAAGCTGGGTAGTGCTGGTTTGACCGAGTTCATCAGGCATGTCGATATCCCAGTTATCAGTTGCTTCTGTTTCGATGGTAATGGTTTCACCATCGGTATTATAAGCATAAAACTCATTAAAACCAAGAATGATGGGGGACCCAAAAGAGTTTCTGGCAATAACTTCGATACTCGGATTCTCAATAAAGATATCAGCTAAATTGGCATTTTTGAAGATGTCAATATCAATATCAGAACTCCCAACCGGGAAAGGAATATGTCCGATAAAACCATAAATATAATCGTACTTCATGTTTTCCATGTGCTGATTAAACTCAATTGTATAAGGAGCATTTACCGGCGTGCCATCTCCACTTATGGTTACGGTAAAATTCACCGGAAAGAAGTTTGTTTCATTCTCAAAATCAATAATGCTTTCTGCCAGGTCGATATCTGCAGGTTGCTCCGGAATTAGTTCGCCGCTGATAAGTCCGCCGTCTCCGGTTTCTGAATTCAGGATCTCAAATTCAACAATAATGTCATAACCATCTGCCTCTAACTGTGTAGTATTTTCCAGAATTACGCTAAACATCCCTTGCCTGAATTTTATCAAATCAACCTGCTGATCGCTGTCAAAGGTTAACAGGAAAATTCTGTCAAAAGTAATTTCTTCCTTCGCTGCAGGATCAATCTCTATTGTAAAACTTTGAGATTGGTCGGGAATAGAAAACAAGTCCTCTGCCGGAATGGAGAACACCCTGCCTTTGTAAACCAACCATATAAGACCTTCCTCATCAGATTCGATGGCTCCAATACCTTCAGTATCAATGATGTCATTTATGTTTAGATAGGAATTTACCAGGGGAACTGCAAAGGTAGCCTCATAAGTATAATCGTCCATATTGTCAATAGCATCCAGGTAACTGTAATCACATGCATGCATTGTAAAAACTGAAATCAAAACTACCGCAAGTATGCGATTTCTGATGATGTTTAGCATTGGCTTCATAATGATATATTGTTAAATCGTAAAATTTGCTCTTAAATATGGCTAAATTAGATAATTTGAATCAAAACCAGCATTAAAATTCCTATTCTTTATAGGGTATGTTGAAAAGTTCTCACTTATTTGTATATCAGTAATATATCTTTACATATTTCCATTATTAAATATGAATTGTGAGACCATCTCTTTAGTTGTTTATAGAATCAGTTGGTACTCTTTTTTCTTGATGTTTGATGAATGATTGGGTGATTATATTTCTTACTGTTTCATCCTGCTGTTTGAATCTGAAAATTGCAGGATGAAATTTCAGCAGGGATGCAAATGTTTTATTTTCTTCTATCATATCCAAAAACCGGTCAGTAAACATTATCTCATAATTTTTCAGCAAAAGCGGCATCGAAAAATAGAATAAAATATTTTGCTCTGTTAATTTTATCTCCTTATGATTTTCGTTGAATAGGGGGAATGAGAATCTCCCTTTATGTGTAAGATATTCCTGGTATTTTGCCAGGTTTTCTTTATGGGCTGCTGCAAGCAGGTAGTCTCCCTTAGTTATTACCCATTTGATATCATCTTTTATGAGACCATGGGTAAGTGTGGCGAAAAAACCGGGTATAGTTACTTCAATTAATTCGTAGTGGCTTGTTTTATTATTTTTTGTGGAATCAAACTTCCGGAAAAATAAACCCAATCGCGGATGATTAAGTAAGCTTTCGAAATCACGGATACCAATTACAATTACCGGAAATTCATTCAGTAACGGTTCTTTGCCGGGTAATACCATTGCCAGCTCACCGGTCCAGAAATCTTTAATGCTATCAGGATGCAAGGCAGTAATATCAATGAACCTTCGCCGGTTTAATTCATGCAATGAATATTTCTTCTTTTGCTTAAGAACAAAAGTAAGATCCTGCCGGAAAAGCTCGGTATCGGGCATTTGTATTTGCAGTAAAAGGGCCGGGTCATCAGGAATCATCTGCCATATATCTGATTTGGCGGGTTTTTGAAAATTAAGCGATGAAAAAAAACCATCGGGTGGGCTGATAAACAAACCTTGAAATCTTATTAAACTATCGGTAAGATTGGGTTTTAGCAATTGCCAGCCCGAAAAAAGTGAATAATCGATACTTAGGGGATGATCCCAGAAAAAATAATCAAGGGTAAAATCAGAAAGACGTCCCGATTCAATAAACAGATTATCTGAATGGTCACCGGCAAATGCCACTATATCGCTGAATACCTGCAAATTGATTATACTATTGTTTTGCCCGGCTGCATCCAGAGATATTTTAACCAAAGAATAATTTTGAGAGATAAGCAATGAGTTTCGAACCGGAATAAAAAAAAGATCTGCAGATTCGGGGCCCGATGAAAACTTAAAAACATCGGAATCAACCTTTTCTGATCTATGGTAAAATCCATTAACAGTAAGATTTTTCATCATTCCGGCAATCTGTTTTTCTGATCTTCGGCCCGGGGGCAGGCTAATAACGAAGAGATAACTTGCTTCTGATTTCATTTCCTGTAAATGCAGCGAAATGAGCATGGTAGTTTTTGCAGGAATGTTTACATTTCCATCGGCTTCACCGGTAAAGGAAACAATCGTGTTCAGAATATCGGAAAAATGTTTTATGGAGAAAATTCCTGAAAGGCTTTCCTGTATTAAAGAGGGGCTTGCCGGTATGAGCTTATTGACATTTGTAAGATCGTTCAACTGGTATATCATTGTGGCATCTTCAGGAATATAGCTGTAAGGGCTTAATGCCGACATTTCAGCTTTCTCCTGAAGTTCTTTTAAAACCAGGTAAACGGAAAAAATAATCACCGTAACCAGGCCTGCAAGAAGCAAAACTACAAGGGGTGTTCTCTGCATGTAAAACCTATATTAGATTTGTGATCAGCATATATAAAAAACCCTTTCATCTCATTTTACTGTATTCGATCAAAATCAGTAAAACTTTTTAATTATGCATCTCATGTTACAATACAATATTTGCCTGAGAATGCTAGTGTTTTGTTACCCTAAAGCTTTCAACTACATTATCGCTTATCATCTGGATGATATAGGTTCCTTCGGGCCATTGCGAAGTATCAATTTGTAAGTTTTGTTTACCGGGTAAGGGGTTATCAGTTTTTCTCCTGAATTGAAGACGTGCTTTCATATCATAGATTCTGATCTCAACGGCGCTGCTACTCTTTTCCTGTAAATAGCTTATGTTCATATAATCGCCAGCCGGCACAGGGTAGGCATGTACGCCAAAAACAGATTTGTTGATGTGATCTGCAGCCAGCGGATTATCTCCGCTATAAACAAGAGTTGCCAGCTGAGCACTTGCCTGCAGGTCATTGATGTGATCGCCGGCAAGCAATGCAAATGCCAGGTGCAGGGTATCAGTGTCGGGAATGATAAAAGGACCGGCACTTACCAGGGTACTGATATCATTATCTTTATCGAAAAATCCGGCACTATTTCGGTTGGTTCGCAGCGCTGTATATTTGTCAAATGACGTAAATCCGTTATTGATTCTTATACTGCCTCCGAAGCCCTGGTTATCGAAAGCATAATGGTTTATGTTGTCATGACTGAGCAATTGTATTCCCGTATAATTACCTCCATTGGCAGAGAAAGCATATCCCAGTTTATTTTCTGCATCAAATGCTGCACGGTGGTTACGAAAATCCCGTAATGACCAGTCGGCAAAAAATCCTGCATAAA
>SLOJ01000155.1 GCA_007132585.1 Bacteroidales bacterium
TACCCGGGAAAAAGGAACTGGCTTCTATTGAAAACTATGTATCTTCAGAAGTTTATGCCGAAGGTGGTGAATTACTGGGTAAATATTTTATTTATGACCGGACCCATGTGCATCTTGATCAGGTTTCAGACAATGTGATCAACAGTTTAATAGCTACTGAGGATGTTCGTTTCTACCAACATAATGGAATCGATTACCGCAGCCTGGGAAGGGTACTTTTCAGAACCATTTTACGCGGTGAAAGTTCTGCCGGCGGAGGCAGCACCCTTAGTCAGCAACTGGCCAAAAACCTGTATCCCAGGAAAAACAATGGAATATTTTCATTGCCCGTTAGCAAGTTCAGGGAGTTTATCATTGCACACCGCCTTGAAAAAATTTACAGCAAGGATGATATTCTGCTGCTTTATCTTAATACGGTTCCCTTTGGAGATAATGTATTTGGGATCAGTGCAGCATCATTAAGGTTTTTCAATAAAAACCCCTATGATCTTTCCATTGAGGAAGCTGCAGTACTGGTTGGGATGCTCAAAGCTACCAATAATTATAACCCCCGCCGTTTTCCCGAAAGGGCAGCAGAAAGGCGAAACATCGTGATTGGGCAGCTGAAAAAGTATGAATACATAAGCGAACAAACTGCCGATTCTCTCACCAGTCTTCCGTTAAAACTGAACTTCAGCCCTATGAGCCACAATCAGGGCCCTGCACCTTACTTCAGAGAAAAAATAAGACAAGATGTTGACCGTATTCTAAAAGATTATAACAATACAAATCAAACCTTGCTGAATCTGTATACCGACGGGCTGAAGATTTACACTACCCTGGATTACGAACTTCAGAAAGCAGCTGAAGATGCAGTAAAGAAACAAATGCCACTACAACAAAAGGTAATGGATGCATGGTATAAAAATGTACCCCGCAGCCGCTCGAATAAGTTAATGAGAGATCTCATGCAAAGCTCCGAAAGGTATGAAAGATATCAGGGTCAGAACTTAACGGCAAGTGAAGCCGAAGAGGCATTTAAGCAGGCAGTACCCACTGAAATATTTTCATGGGATGGCCCTCAAAGTGTTACCATTAGCCCCTGGGATTCTATTTTCAAGTTGCAGCAAATACAGCATAATGGCCTTGTTTCTATTGATCCTGATAATGGATTTGTTAAGGCGTGGGTGGGAGGAAACGACTTTCGTTTTTTCCAGTACGACCACGTACTTGCCAAACGGCAAACAGGTTCTACTTTTAAGCCTTTCGTTTATGCCACAGCATTGGAACTGGGAATTGATCCATGCGAATATGTGTCAAATGAGCTTGTCACTTACGATGAATATGACGACTGGACACCGGAAAATAATTCGGGAGTTTATGAAGGATATTACAGCATGACAGGGGCTCTGGCCCATTCAGTTAACACGGTTTCGGCCTGGTATATCAGTGAAACCGGTATTTTGCCGGTAATTGAACATGCCCACCTTGCAGGTATTCATTCGCGACTGCCTGCTGTTCCTTCTCTGGCACTAGGTACAGCAAATATAAGCCTGCTGGAAATGACAACTGCTTACGCATCTTTTCTGAAAGAAGGTAATACTATTCAACCTGTGTGGATCTTACGGGTAGAAGACAACGAAGGAAGTATAATTTATAATCACGAACCCAAAAGCAGTAATATTGCAGCATGGAGCGAATCTACCGCACTTTTAACCCGCGAAATGCTCAGGGCAGCGGTTGACAGCGGAACAGCCCGAAGACTGCGTGGACAATACGGGCTTAATGGTCACCTGGCAGGAAAAACCGGTACAACACAAAACAATGCGGATACGTGGTTTATAGGGTTTACACCTGAACTGATAACAGGCGTGTGGACCGGCATTGAAAACCCCGCCTTTGCATCTGTTTACGGAGCACCGATGAGCTCCTCAGCAAGTGCAGTACCTTTGTGGGGCGAATATCATCTGAACATACAAAAAAACAGAAATACCAGGCATTACAGCGACGGTTATTTTTCACCTCTGCCAGACAGCCTGGCAAGATTGATCAATTGCGATATGTATGTGGATGAACCGCCATCCGAAAACTGGTGGGAAAGCATATTCGGGAGCCCGGAAGACCGCGAAAAACGCCGGAGTGAACGCCAGGAACAGGATCGCCCGAGCCGCTTCAGACGATTTCTTGAGAGTTTATTCTCTAAGGACTAATTACGGCCCCTGCCGCCTCCACGTTGCGAACCGCGGCTCTCGCGCAACAAAAAACGGTTAAAATTTCGCTCGGTTTCGTAAAGCTCAATAACCTTTTTCAGGGGAAGCACATCTTTGAATTTTTCATGGTATTCCCTGCGCAGGGCAGTCATTTCTTCCATGTTCAGGATCTCTGCATCCGCTATCCTGAGAAGTTCCTCTTTAGATAGCTCATCCAGGTTATCGATCTGTTGCTTTTGCTGCTGATGCCTGAACATCATGGCCTTGCGCTTCTCGTGGTATTCATTGTACACAGGCCAGAAATCCTGAGCTTCGGCAGGGGTAAGTGAAAGCTCGCGTGTGATAAAAGCAACCCGGCGGGCTTCCATTTGCTCATGACGCATTTGCCGCTGACCTGGTCCGCCCTGGGCAAAAACTGTTTGCGCAAACAAGAACAGAATAAAAAATCCTGTTATACTTTTTTTTATTTTTCCGTTAAACATAATTTATCGTATTTTTTTGGTTCAGATAATGTAATATTAAAACTAATTATTGTTGTCTGAATCAGGAATATAATCCAGATAGTAATCAGTATAAGTCAGAAGATACTCTACGACATCATCTTCAGAATATTCAAAGTCTTCGGTAACCGCATCCTGTTCTGTATCAAAAATAATGTCATAATAAGCATCAGGCTGATAGTTGGAGTACCATGCCAGATGCTGTTCATAAACTTCCTGTTCTGCCTCTGTTAACATCGGTTCGGATGGAAAATTGACCCACAACATATATCCTGCAAACAAAATAAGGAAAAAGGAAGATACAACCAATGCCAGCTTAGGCAGGGTAAAAAACTCAAACAAAGGACGCTTTTCACTAACGGGTGCATGTATGCGTTCTCCGATTTGTTGCGGAAGATTTTCAAAATAATCCTCAGGAACAGTAAAAGGATTACCGCCCTTAAGTTCTTCAAGCCCGGGAGCCAATTCCTTTAATTCCTTATTTATATCATCTTTTTTCATTGCAAATAGTTTTTCAAATCTTAGACTATAAAACTACAAAAGGGTTTAATGGTTTTTTACGTACTCTTCAACTTTCTTTACAGCATGATGGTAAGATGCTTTCAAAGCACCTTCGGAAGTGCCGAGAATTTCCGACATTTCTTCATATCTTATTTCATCATAATATCTCATATTAAAAACAACACGCTGTTTTTCAGGAAGAGTTAAAATGGCTTTTTGCAGTTTTTTCTGAATTTCATTACCGGTGAAGTATACATCTGCTTCAAGTTTCCCGGCCATCGTGTTTTCAACATCCTGCCAGGGAAGAAAGAATCTTCTCTTTTTGCTTTTTAAAAATGAGAGTGCTTCGTTGGTTGCTATGCGGTATAACCATGTAAAAAAGCCTGAGTCGGCACGAAAATTTTCCAGTCCTTTCCAGGCCTTTAAAAATACCTCCTGAACGATATCATTGGTGTCTTCATGATCGGTAACGAGCCTTCTTACATGCCAGTAAACCCTTTCCTGGTATTTTTTAACCAACAGATTGAAAGCATAATTGGGATTATCCGAATTATGAAATAAATCCAGCAACTTTTCGTCAGAATAATGGTCCATCAGGCTAACATCAGAAATTTCTTTTTTATACCGGATCTTTGCAGGCAGAGTATTAATGGGTTTTATTCCACTCGGGAATACATATAACTTATTTGTTTATCAGTTGCCTGCAAAGTGTTCTTTATAATCAGATATTATGACTGCAATTGTACCTTAAAGTTTAAAGGTACACAAATAAAAATTTTACACCGAATAAGATCATTGGTTCAGGTTAACCATAGTGGTCATACCCGATTGAATACGGAAGGATCTGTCAATAGAAAAAATAGTTTGATTGGATGCTTTTGAGCGATAAACTACTCTGTAGTTTCCGGGTTGAAGGTAAAGGGTCTCGCTCTGTGTGTTCTCACGCACAACATGTATTTCATGCAGTTCATTACCTTCCTGATGAAGAATTTTTGCATGCCCATGTGCCGGTAATCTGATCACCGCTATTCCGGGCTGGGGAATTTCTACTTTTGTAGTATGACTTTGGTTGATTTCCACATCTTTTACATGAATACGGGGCAGTGAAAGTATTTCAAGATCGTATTTACCCACAAGATATTTCTCTGTATTTCCGAATACATGGGTTGCAATGGTTTCCATTTCTCCGGCTTTTCTTACTATAGCGTCGTACCTGATTTGTGAAGTGCCACCGGCCAGAAGGGTCAGGCTACCCTGGGGTGTATCGGCATGTATGATATTATGCCGGCCGGGATTAATTTTTATACTTTCAACTTTTACCGGGGGGATGGTATGCACAACCATATCATACACCATTAGCGGATCCATATAATAGAGAGTATCCGGTATCCCCCTTAAATTAAGGGTATGCACGAAGTTTTCCATGATCTTTCCACTGGTATTATCATGGAGTGTAATGGGAATATTGGTTTCAACAGGTATACCGTTTATATCAAGCAGGTTTACCTGGGCTGTTGTATTATCCAAAGCCTGTGATATTACGATATTGAGGCTCTGTCGAAATTCGTTTTCACTTGTGGCATCAAAGTACTGCCCCACACATTCAAAATCGGCACGGAAATCGCGACCAATGCCAATAACGAAAGGTTTGAGAACAATTCCCTTACTTTGCAATGCGCGTGATACTGCGCATGGGTCTCCCCCACACTCTTCAATACCATCAGTGATCAATACAATGATATTCCGGCAATTGTCGCAGGGAGGAAAATCATACTGAGCACGTTCAAGAGACATAGCAATGGGTGTTGTACCACGAGGCGTTATGGTTCTTAAACGGTGTTTGATCCGGCTCACATTGCCATCTGCAAAAGGAATCTCAAGACGTGAATCATCACAATCCTGCGGGGGAAAACGTTTCTGATGACCATACACTCTTAAGGCAAATTGTGTGTTGTCAATTCCCTCCAGACTGTCGAGCAATTCTGTCAGCAAATTTCGGGCAATGTTAATTCGCATATCGCTCTGCCATCGGGCAAACATGCTTTGCGATGCATCAAAAATAAAAAGGATACGGGTTAACGGCGGTTCCTTCTCTTCCTTTCCCTGTGCATAAACTCCTGAAGAAGAAATTATACCCGAGATTAATATTATGATAAATATGAAGCTTTTTAATTTCAAAACAGAGATATGATTTTGATCGTTTTATAGTAAACGTATTTCAAGAAAAATAATTTTATTCACTTTATACCATACAATAATGCTAATAAAAACGCCTTGATTCTTATTTGTCTTTTCAGAAAAATAAGGATGTTGCAAAATGCCCGAAAAGTACAAAAATACTAGTTTGAATAAACAATTTATTGCGGTTTTTATGGAATATTGTTCAGTATCTTACCTGTTTTTTTCCTGTTTTACCTGACGCTAATGGTTATATTATTAAAAAGATAATAGTGCTAAGCGGGACAAAAAATTTTTTAATTTGTATATTTCTCATATTCAGCATCATAAAAAATAATTCACATATTGTGGTAAAATAATACCACAATTATTTTTTTGTTTCAAAAATCATTTATACATTTGCGTATTCTTTTACCTATTTACCTGTTTAATTAATGAGCAAAGTACTAAACATATCAGAGGCCGCCACAATTGCCATACACAGTATGGGATTAATAGCCCGCAGTGACAAGCTTGTAGGCACACAGGAAATAGCAGACATCACAGGTTTTTCGAAGAATCATATTTCAAAGATCTTACAACAGCTGGTAAAAAACGGATACCTGGTTTCTACCCGCGGGCCTAAAGGAGGTTTTATTTTAAGTGAAAAAGCACGTGAAAAATCATTGCTGGATATTTACAATTTGATAGAAGGAGAAATAGAAGAATACACCTGCAAAATGCAATGCGATAACTGCCCTTTTAATAAATGCATATTCGGAGGACTTGA
>SLOJ01000153.1 GCA_007132585.1 Bacteroidales bacterium
GACCATTCACCAGATCGGAAATACCTGTTCACCATATCTGTTAATTGTGATGCTGCTCCCTGCGTTAAGTAAAATCTTCCTTTGGGTAACTTGGCAAGTACAGAAGCCGGATAAATATTTGAAATCTCACTTTCCAGTGATTTTTTCACTATACCTGCCTTTGCTTCACCTGCAGCTATAATGATGGCCACGGCATCAGGATTGTATGTAATGGTTTCCAGTCCGATGGTGATCACCAGCCGGTTTGCGGATATTTCTATACCGCCAAGATCGGATGCCGCTACTGCCTGGGTTTCGAAATTTGTTGCAGTAAGGCGTGTTGTGCTGAATTCATCTGAGCCGCGCACGTTGAAGGCAATATGACCGTCGGGCCCGATTCCACCAAGGAAAAAGCCGATTCCTCCCTTATCGCGGATCTGTTGCTCATAATCACTGCACCAGTCGTCTATCATAAAAATAGACTTCTGTTGTAACTCTTCAAGCGGAGTGCGTGATTCGCGGTAACGTAAAGAAAGGTCAATGGCACCTCCCGGAAAGACTTCTGTAAAATGTTTTCCACCTGCCAGTGGAATTTCATCGCTGTTGATCAGCAAGGAATTGTTTTTTCCCATCCCGAAGCCTTTCAGGTAAAAATTGACCACATAATCATAAAAGCTGTTGTGTTGTTTACTGCTGATCGGGTAGAACTCATCAATCTGCACAAATTGTAAACCATGCAAATCCGGTTTTTTATCAATCGTCAATCCAAACTGATCGCGAAGTTCTGCACCTTTCTTATTATCCCAGTTCTTCAACATGTAATCAGTCCACTTGATAAAAAATTCAGGGGTTTTTCCTGTTGGCAGACTGATCACTCCTTCGGGGTTTTCCGATACCCATTCCAGAAAACGCAATGAAGTGATAAGTCCCAGCTTGGGGAAATTATCTACCACAATGTAAGGTATCCGCGTGCTCATCTGTTCGATACCAGATTTTTCTTTAAAAGACTTCTCTACATTTGAATAAGAAATATCGGCATTGCCTATTTGTGATACTTTTCTAATCATGGTGAGTGTTTTTTTGTGATGAAATGGATATGTTTTTTGGGGATGTTTTCAATGGATCTGAAAGCATTTTTCTAATTCCTTATGCAAATATACATGCAATATGAAAATAATTTTGCATAGTTTTTAAAAATTTTTAATTTTGTTTACATGCTGATAAAAAACGGTTGTAAATGAGTGGGGGGAAATTATCTTATTCATTAAATTATGATACTATGAGAACTATTTTACAATTTATATTTTTGCTTTTGCTCCCAGTGTTTGTGAATGCCCAGAACATCAATTGGGAGGATGTTTCTTCAAGCTATGAATTTCCTGCCGGATTGAAGCTTTTTGAAGGTTCCGTTGATGGTAATCCCGGCTTTTCCGGCTGGTACTTCGAGGTAGATATGAATCAACCCGATATAGCTATCAGGCCCTATCTTATTTCTGGTACCGAGCAGGTTGATGATTTCTCCGGGCAGGTGGGAGCTTATGGTGCTATCAATGGTGGTTTTTTTACAACAGGCGGAGCTTCTGTTTCCTCAGTGGTTTACCCTGGCCAGGTGTTAGCGCGCAACCTGATATCGGTTAACCGGACTGTAGAGGGTGTTACACAGACCTACCCGGTAATCAGGCCGGTTTTTGCCTTAAATAATGACCGTTCGCTGGCAGCAGAATGGGTATACCATCATACCTATAACTTCGAAGATATTTTCATTTACGATGAACCCCTGCAATATGAGTGTGATGATCCTGATCCTTTGCCTGTTCCAATTAAAGCAGACGGTTATCAATATGAGGATATCGCATATGGGCTGGGTGGCGGCCCGATGTTGATCAAAGATGGCGAAATCGCCTTTACATACTGCGAAGGAATATGGTGGGGTTCCGGAGTAGCTCTGGATGTAAACAGACCCCGCACAGCTGTTGGGTATACCCAGGATAACAAAGTAATCATGCTGGTTGTCAATAGTTTGAAAATAGAAGACCTGCCGGCGTTAATGCTTGAGCTGGGTTGCTACGAAGCGATCAATCTTGATGGTGGCGGTTCAACTGCCATGGCAGTAGGCAATATCAGTATTTATGACCAGAACCGCGCTGTGCCATCAATTCTTGCTGTTGTGCATACAGATTCTCTGAATATTCCCGCTATACCTACCTATGAAAATTTTATTGACACTGGCGATGAAGGAGTCACGTCGCAGGGAAACTGGTCTACTACTTCCAATGATGGATATTTCGGAAGCCCGTCCATGTTACATGAACTTGCATCTCATGATGAATACTATGAGTTTCCGCTGAATATGCCGTTTGCCGGGGAATATGAAATATACGGTTGGTGGACATCCCATGAAAATCGTGCTGCCGATACGCCACATTTCATTACCCATGCTGATGGCGTTACAGAAATAGCAGTTAACCAAAGTATTGCCGGTTCTATGTGGAATCTGATAGGCACTTTTCAGTTTAATGCTACTCCGGATGAAAATGTAAGGATCACTGCCGGAGCTACTACCAATCAGTATGTTGTTGCCGATGCCATACGTGTGGTATCCTATGATCCGCAATTTGCTGTAAACAACATCACACATATTGATCCTGTTGATGATATTGCAGTTCCGCAAGGAACATCAATAGAAGATGCACTTAGCCTGCTTAGCAAGCATACTACCATTACAGATTCATTTAACCAGCAATATGAAGTGGAACTGGAATGGAGTTCAGAAGATTATGATGGCGATACTCCGGGGAATTATAATGCACTGGGTATATTTGAATTACCCGAGGGAGTTGAGCAAACCGATCCACCTACTCCACTGGAAGTAAATGCGTCCATTACAGTGGAAGAAGGGACCAATACAGTTGAAATGCCGGAACCATTTGTAAATCTTTATCCCAATCCCAACGATGGCAGGTTTATTTTAGAAGGTGATGTGGATGGGATTCATCAGGTAAGAATATTCAGCCTGGACGGAAGGTTGATCTCAGAACAGGATGTACAGGGTTTATTCAATGTTGAAATAAACCTTCAGAGTCACACCCGCGGTATCTATATGTTACGGATGTCAGGAAATCAATATAATCGAGTACACCGGATTGTTATACGATAAAAGCATTCAGGTTATTTTTTAATAATGGTTGTTGTTTAGTTTGGCGGGTTCCGGTCCGGGTTACAGGACCGGAATTTGTTTTTGTCTAAAGTCCTGTAAAAATGTCTTTACTGTTTTACGGGAAAAGCAAGTACCTTTCCATCGGTAGTTGTCAGCCAGAGCCGGTTGTTTTCTGTTACCATAAAATTTATTGCAGTATTGCCGGTTTTGTGTTTCCATAAAAGTTCTCCTGTATCCGTTTCAATTGCCATTACAACTCCGTTTCGGGTAGCTGCAAATAATGTTTCACCAGTTGTTACAATCGGACAGGGGTTGTGGTCGTAGCCAAATCCGGCATCAGCAGCCCATAAGGTTTTCATATCGTCAGCCAATGTGCTTACAGCAATAATAGTATCATTCATCAGTTTGGAAAAAATTATTTCACCATCTTTTGAAACTCCCATAGATTCGCGTACCTGGTGTTTGTTGCTTCGCCAGACTTCCTTGCCTGTAGCCAGATCAAGGGCGGTCATGTACCGATCGGGGGCTACAATAAATACTTTGTTATTGCGGATAACAGGTACTACATTTCCCGGAGAGAGCAAAACTGCCGGGTGTTGGTTGTTCCATTTCCAGATGAGCCGGCCGGTATTTTTATCAAGGCAATACACATGGGTATCCCATGCGGTAAAAACCACATGGTTTTCATGGATTGCTGCTTGTGCCTGGATCAGACCTGAAATATCGTTGAAACTCCATACGGGTTTACCATTTTCAATTTCGAACTTTCTGAATGCTTTTTTCCCTGTTCCCACATAAAAATAATCGTCATCAATCAGGGCTGGTGAAACAACAGGAGCTTCTGCATCATATTTCCAGATGATTGTTCCAGTTTGGGGATCAATACCATACATATATCCTCCGGTGTCACCTGCAATAATGATATTTTTACCAGCAACCGGATTGGCAAAAAGTGGCCCTTTCATCTGAACTGACCAGGTGGCTTTCCTGGTTCTGAAGTTCATTGCCTGAAGAACTCCCGCAGAGTTACCATAAATAACCAGGCTATCTTTCCACATCAAAGGACCTGTAAAAACCGATGCAGTATCCTGATAATGAAATGCTGGTTCAATAAACGGGTATTGATTGTTGATGCTGTAATCCGGATGTGGAGATACAGGTAAATTTTCCAGTGTATCCTGATTTTTTATATCAAAGGCGAAGGTGGGTGCCGGAAGAGTATGACCGGTTTCTTTATCAAATACCAAAATACTGTCGTTCCGGAGCTCGACGATATTATAACCCGGGTTATTTTCTCCCCTGTATACCAAAGATCGACCCATGATGCCCGGGATACCATCAAAATTGAGCAGTTGTTGCCTGTGCCCATGACCACAGAAAGCGATAACATGCTCATATTCATTTAGTATGTCGGTTATAATAAACCATTGATCCAGACCTTCAGCCAGGGGATAATGGGCAAAAAAAAGAAGTTGCGTATCATCCTGCATGTGTTTGTGAAGCTGCCTCTGCAGCCAATGGATGTCCTCCTGCTTTATATGTCCGTCGCCCATGCGCATAAAAGGGCCTGTATTTAAACCTAAAAACAGTTTGTTGTCTTTCCTGAAAAGGAATTTGTCATC
Organism: Bacteroidales bacterium; assembly: GCA_007132585.1. Classification (GTDB taxonomy): domain Bacteria; phylum Bacteroidota; class Bacteroidia; order Bacteroidales; family UBA7960; genus SKVR01. The sequence continues at coordinate 4,759 of SLOJ01000153.1, forward strand.
GCTCCATAGCTCAGTGAATGTTTTTCCTGCGCTTTCCGACCAGTTCATTTCATGATTTCCGGGTATAATATAATAGGGTACTGTAAGTTGATCAAGGATTCTTTTTGCGTTGAGTAACTCTTCATCCGATCCCTGGTTACTAATATCACCGGCCACAATGACAAACTGAAGGCCAGAAGCATTGATTTCTTCAACAATCTGAGATAATTGTCCTGAACTTTCACCTCCAGGCATGATATGCAGGTCGGTAAGAAAACCGAAACGTATTTCTTCAGTTGTATTTTCAGTACAACCCGTCAGCAATAAAATGCTGAAAAGAAATACAATGTAGATATGTTTCTTTTTTTGCATGATTATTTTGGTTTGTTCAGTCTTTAAATTTACTATTTTTGAAATTCAGATCAACAAAAACCTTTTTCAAAGGTATGATTCTTATTTTTTCAATCTACACATTTCAACCATGCATACAATGAAGAAATTTCTGATAATTATTATAGCGGTTTTCACTACTGTTTTTGCTTCGGCGCAGGTAAAAACAGGTATAGAGGTTTTGCGTGAAAAGAATTTTGATCCCCTTTCAGGGAAGCGAGTAGGTTTAATAACCAACCCAACCGGGGTTGACAGTAAACTGCAATCTACTGTTGATATACTGGCGGGTGCAGAAAATCTTCAACTGGTGGCTCTTTTCGGCCCTGAACACGGTGTGAGAGGAGATTATCCTGCCGGTGAATATGTTGAAAATGAAATTGATGTCCGTACAGGTGCACCCATGTTCAGTTTATATGGAAAAACCCGTAAACCTACACCTGAAATGCTACAGGGAATTGATGTGCTGGTTTATGATATTCAGGATATCGGATCACGTTCCTACACATACATAAGCACCCTTGGCCTTGCAATGGAAGCTGCCGCAAAAGCAGGTATCGATTTTATGGTTCTCGATCGCCCCAACCCACTGGGTGGCAATAAGTTTGAAGGTCCGTTGGTGGAAGATGGATTTATCTCATTTGTAAGCCAGTTCCCCATAACTTATGTACATGGCTTTACGGTTGGTGAGCTGGCACATTTTCTTAACGGTGAAGGGTTACTTGCCAATGGTGTTCAGGTCAATTTAACCGTTATTGAAATGGAGGGCTGGGAACGCAATATGTCCTTTGAAGATACCGGTCTGCCATGGGTAATGTCATCGCCCCACATTCCCCATGCACACTCGGCCTATTTTTACCCGGTTTCAGGCATACTGGGTGAACTTTACACCATCAATATCGGCGTGGGCTACACATTGCCATTCCAGCTTTTTGGTGCTGAATGGCTGCTGGATGCTGAACTTCTTGCCGAAAGGCTGAATGATCTTGA
>SLOJ01000133.1 GCA_007132585.1 Bacteroidales bacterium
TATAGTAATTATATTTTTAATTTCAGTCTTTCAGTCTTTCCCTCTGGAAGCTCAAAACATTATCCATCTGAAAGAAAGAAATAATCAATTTGTTCAGGAGTTTACACAGCAAAAGGTTTATATAGATTTTGATAAACAGTATTATTTCGCAGGCGATCAGATCTGGTTTAAAGCTTATGTTGTTAATGCAATTGACCACAGGCCTGATACAGTTGAATCAACATTATTCGTTGAGCTTTTTGATACCAAAGACTTGCTGTTGAAAAGAGAAATTATCCGTATCCAAAAAGGTTATGGAATTGGTGATTTCTCGCTACCTGATTCCTTAACCGAAGGAAATTATGTAATAAGAGCTTACACACCATGGATGTTAAATTTTAGTGGTGATTTTATCTTTGTTCAGAACTTTTTTATAGAAAATCCTGAAACAAAAAATTATATTAACCGAAGCAGCCGTAGAGAAAACAGAAGAATCAATCGTAACCTTGAAAAAAAGGCCGATGAAATATTCTTTGATTTATATCAGGAAGCCGGTTCTCTTGTTTATGATTTGCCCGGTAAGATCACTTATCATGCTTACGATGGCTTGGGAGAAGGTATAAATGTTAATGCGGAGCTTATTGACGGGTCAGGGGAACTTGTGACAAAATTTGAAACGTTTCCCGGAGCTTCCGGAAGAGGTGTAGCTAACTTCAGGCCCATTTCAGGTGAAAAGTATTCGGTAAGGTACGATCCTCCTAATGGTCGTTCCAGAAACATTCCATTAAGAAATATTAATTCGCAAGGATATACCCTGAGTGTTGATCAGCTGAGTGAGAAAATAGAAATCAGTATAAGGTCTGTTGGTGGGTCATTTAAAAACCCCTATTTGGCAATACATACACGTGGAATAATACATGCTTTTGAACAAATTACTTTGTATGATGGTATTTTTAAAAAGCAAATATATTTCAAAGATTTATCGCCCGGTATATCAGTAGTTAGTTTGTTTGATGAAGATGCAAATGTTTTGGCAGAGCGGTTGTTTTTTATCATACCTGAAAAAGAGAAAGATATTTCACTGCAAGTATCTAAAACTGATACTGATGCTCTAGATATTGAAATTGAAGCTTCTAAATGGGCATCAGATACAATTGCTCTCTCATTATCTTTATCTGGATTTAATTCCGAAGGAATCTTTAAACCGCAAAAAAATATTATCTCAGAACTTTATCTCCAATCAGATATTACAACTCTTCTGAAAAATCCTGCCAGGTTTTTCGATGATAAAGAAGATTATCGTAATGAACTTGATTTGATTATGCTCACATCAGACTGGGAGAGGTTTTATTGGAATGACATATTTGAAGATAACAGGCCTTCAGTTCGTTTCAGACGTTTAAATGGATTTCCTGTGTATGGGAACATAGAGCCCACAGAGCAGTCAAAAGAATTTGACAGATACAATTTTGAAGTAACTCTTCAGATCGATGACGAAATACCTCTCCGATCTACTTATACTAATATTCAGGGAGATTTTTTGTTTGATAGTATAAAGGAAAATGGAGAATTTGAAGCAGAGATAAGTGTTCTGGGTTTGGACGGAAGTAAACCGGAATATTTTGAATTATTTCCCGATATTTTGAAGAACGATATTTTGGATATGAATATGTATTTCAGAAAACTCCCCCAAAGTAAAGGGCCTGATTGGCAAAGAATTTCCTTACCATCAAGAAAAGAACCGTCAGATAGAAGAAAAAAAATAAGCGATAATCTAGCTTATCATTATGGTTCTGCTGACCAGATTATTTATATCAGAGAAGATGATAACCGCTTCAAAAACATGCGCGATATTCTAAAATCAAGAGTTCCAGGTTTATTAATAGATGGTAATAGAATTATAATTCGTGGCACCAGTAGTATTCTCTTAAGTAATGAACCCTTATTGTTGGTTGATGGTCATCAATATAATAGTATCCAATTTCTTAATCTTTCTCCTTTAGAGATTTCTCACATAGAAATATTTAAAGGTTCAAGCACTTCAATTTTCGGGGTCCGTGGTGCCAATGGAGCTATTGTTGCACATTCACGAAGAAGTAGTATTGCTCAGCGAATTATATTCGAGTATATTTTGAGTGGTTATTATACTCCCAGAAACTTCTCCGAAACTTTAACCGGCAAAACACCTCCTTTTTCTGATCATCCTTCCTATCAACACACTATCCACTGGGAGCCTTATGTGAAGTTTGATCAAAATGGTAAAAAAAATATTCGCTTATCTCTTCCCGATCAGGTTGAAGAACTTCATTTTATTATGGAAGGTGTTGATTTGGATGGCAAAATAATTCATTATCATAAATTACTGGATTTATAGACCTTACCAGTAGTTTATTGTTTCTTCAACTGAAGTAAAAACTCAAGTGTATCAACACCATCAGCATAGTCTGATGGCCCTGGTTTTTGTGCCGATCCTGGCTGAATTTTATCATATCCGGGTATATCTGGTTCATTGCCTGCAACAATACATTGAATATTATCTCCCTGCTTTTTCACGAACTGCAGTATTTCATCTTTATTTTCATAGTAGGCATAATTGATAACAGAAAGATGTGATGTTAACAATTTATCTTCCTTCAAAAGGCAAAATCCTGTATCAATATATTCAATCTGGTTTACAAGCATAACTGCTTTCTGGTACTCGTAATTATTAAAATATTTTGGATGATCTTTTATATGTTCCCATTTTTTAAAAGATTCTGCCAGTTTGTTAACATTAAAATCTTTAGGTATAAATAAAAGAGAAACACTTCGGCATCCCATACCAAAATATTGAAAAATATCATCTGAAATCTTTTCCATATCTTCTTTCTTCTCTATTCCGCTAAGGACCGCCATACTGTTGCGGTTTATTCTTATAATATGCGGATATTTCCCAAAATAATACTCAAAATATCGTGATGTATTATTACTTCCAGTGGCTATTACAGCATCAAATCCAGTTATTTTATCATCCGTAAAAGAAATCATTGATTTGAAACCAGGTTCTATTTCAATAAGAAGATCAGCTATTTTTACAGGTAGTTCCTTATCCTGGCCTGAAAGTTTTCCCAAAAATTGATTACCAGACATAAGCACGCACATGAAATCATGAAATCCAACCAAAGGGAGGTTACCTGCCATAATGACTGCAATTACAAGAGGAGAAGGCAGAACATTTATCTTATAATTTGCAACCCATTCTCTGATTTTGTTTTCTTCAAGAATATCTGAAAGTCCGGCCAGGGCGCTTTTAACATTATAAGGAGTAAACCAAGGATTTTTCAGATGGCTTTCATTTATTTCATTAAGCAGTTTGCTTTCTGCAAGAGAAAAATTATCATGGTTATCGTGATTTGTTATTTTCTTTAGTTTACTTCCAAGTTCTGTAAATGCATGTATACGTTTTTCCAAAGTTAGGTGCATGTGTGTGGTTTTTTATTCCGGTTTACCAGTTTGTTAAATATCTTTGCAATAACTTACGCAAAGGTAAGTTTTACAATTAAAGCCGGCAATAAGTTTCTATTTGCAATTAATCAGCCAGTTATCATGAAAACTTTTTTCTTGTTTTTTAATATTCTGTTTATTTTACCTGCTATGGTTTTTTCTCAGGGGAAACAGGATTTTCGTATGTATGAAGACAGCCTTCAGCATCTTGTACTTAGTATTCCTGCCGCTGATTTAGATCCGGAACGTAAAGAAGCCAATGTTCTTTTTAAGGAATATTTTGAAGAAGTACTGCTTTTGGAAGGAGCTTTCCATTATAACTTTGATTCATTAACAACTGTTTCAATTCTTAAAGCACCGGATGAAAGTTTCCGCCTTATAACATGGTATGTGCCACTACAGGGTGATAATTTTGAATATTATGGTTTTTTTCAATTGAATAGTTCTGATGATCCGGAGAAGAACCTACTGTCACTCAGGGAAGGCGGAATATACAATGGTGATCTGCCGGCTTTGACATTAACACACAATAATTGGTACGGAAGTTATTACACTGAGTTGTTGCACAGGACTTATGATCAACAAGATCATTATTTGCTAATTGGCTGGAGAGGTGATAACCCTATGACCAGAAAACGTATTCTTGAGCCCCTGCACTTTTCTGAAACAGGAAACCCGCTGTTCGGCAAACCTGTATTTCAATATGGAGAAAATAACCATCACAGAATAATTTTCGAATATTCTTCAAAGGTTTCAATGATCATAAGGTATGATGATTATTTATTTCCTGAAAACAACCACCCCGAAAAGGTAATAATTTTTGATCGTTTGGGTCCCACCAAAAGTTTCCTGAAAGGGCATTACCAGTTTTATGTACCCGAAATGAATATTTTTGATGCTTTTCGTTTTATTGATGGCAACTGGATATTTATTGAAGATATTGATGTGAGAAACCCCAGACGAAATCCACCACCCCGTCCTTTACCACCTGGTTCACAGTAACTTTTATCTTTTTTTCTTAGAAGGCTTTATATCTGTATTTTCTTGAATACTTCTGAAATGAAATTAACACAACAAAAATATTTGCAAAGATTTTTCTATACCACCATGATAATTTTTTTTCATTTCGCTGATTTCAATAAAAATATTTTAATGAATGATTAGAATTGCTGTTAAACTTTTATATTTTTGACTGATTTTGTTTCATATTGTATTTTTTTTTAACAATTAATATATTAATAAGTTTGTGAATTGAATATTATTAAAAATGATCATATTACAAGAAATGCTTAACAAGTTCGAAATCAGCACATTGTTTTCTTATATGTAATATTACGAGAAAAGAAAAAATAAAAACTTGCGATAAAGTATATTTACAATTTAAAATTTTTACACATGAAAAAGCATAATTTTAGTGCCGGTCCCTCAATTCTGGCCAGTGAAGTGATCGAGAATACCGCAAAAGCAGTAATGGATTTAAACGGTATCGGGCTGTCAGTAATGGAAATCTCGCATCGAGGTAAAGATTTCCAGGCAGTTATGGATGAAACCGTTGCGCTTTTTAAAGAGTTATTAAATATACCTGATGGTTATCATGTGCTTTTCCTTGGGGGTGGCGCAAGTATGCAGTTCTGTATGGTGCCTTATAATCTTCTGAATAAAAAAGCTGCCTATCTTGAAACCGGAGTCTGGGCTAAAAAAGCAGCCAAAGAAGGCAGGTTTTTTGGAGATGTTGAAATAGTAGCATCAAGCGCCGATGAAAATTTTAATTACATACCAAAAGATTACACAATTCCTTCTGATGCCGATTATTTCCATATTACCACAAACAATACCATTTACGGAACCGAAATCAAAGAAGACATTAACTCGCCTGTACCATTGATTGCTGATATGTCATCCGATATTTTCAGTCGCCCGGTAGATGTTTCAAAATACGGTATTATTTACGGGGGAGCACAAAAAAATCTCGGCCCTGCAGGTGCTACCTTCATAATTATTCGCGAAGATATCCTTGGCAAAGTAGATAGGGCAATTCCTTCAATGTTGAGCTATCAAACACATATTGACAATGGTTCAATGTTTAATACTCCACCATGTTTGCCCATTTATACTATTATGGAAACATTGCGTTGGCTCAAGAAACTGGGTGGTGTTAAAAAAATGCAGGAACTTAATGAAGCAAAAGCACGAATTCTTTATGATGAGATTGATCGTAATGAAATGTTCGCAGGTACGGCAGAAAAAGAATCCCGTTCGCTTATGAACATCTGCTTTGTTATGAATGAAAAATACAAGGAACTTGAACAGGAATTTCTTTCTTTTGCTTCATCACTTGGTATGGTTGGTCTTAAAGGACATCGTTCTGTAGGTGGTTTCCGCGCTTCCACATACAATGCCCTTCCTCTGGAAAGTGTAAAAGCCCTGGTTGATGCAATGCAGGAGTTTGAGAAAAAATTCAAAAAATAACAAATATTTTTAATCGGCAGCAATAAAGAAATCTTTATCGTTATGATGAAATAATTGCTGCCGGCAAATAACCTTTACTGACTATAATGCCAATTTAACGGTATTATGATTCAGGTTTTAACCTTTAATACTAAAACTCATGAAAAAGATACTTATTGCAACAGAAAAACCTTTTGCACCAGCTGCGGTAGATGGAATTAAAAATGTATTTGCCGAGGCGGGTTATGAAGTTACATTGCTTGAAAAATACACTGATCCGGCTGACCTGTTAAAAGCTGTGGCTGATGTTGACGGACTTATTATTCGTAGTGATAAAGTTACTGCAGACGTTATAAAAGCTGCAGCAAAACTTAAAATTGTAGTTAGAGCCGGAGCAGGATACGATAATGTTGATCTTGAAGCATGCACAGCAAAAGGCATAGTGGCAATGAATACTCCGGGGCAAAACTCAAATGCTGTTGCCGAACTGGCATTTGGTATGATGCTTTACAATGCACGAAATGCTTTTAATGGCACATCCGGAAACGAGCTGCGTGATAAAAAAATCGGGATTCATGCTTATGGTAATGTTGGAAAATTTGTTGCAAACATTGCAAAAGGATTTGGAATGCATGTTTACGCCCATGACCCATTTGTGAAAAAAGAAGAAATTGATGGCGATGAAGTTATACCCGTTGATACTGTGGAAGAACTCTATGAAACATGCCAGTATATTTCTTTGCATATACCTGCCAACGAAAAAACCAAAAAATCCATTGGATATGATCTGCTTAAAACAATGCCTAAAGGAGGTACACTGGTAAATACTGCCCGCAAAGAGGTTATTGATGAAGAAGGGTTACTGGAAATCATGGCGGAAAGAGACGACATAAAATATTTGTCTGATCTGGCTCCTGACTGTAAAGACGAAATGCTTGAAAAATACGCCGGCAGAGTAGTATTCACTGCAAAAAAAATGGGGGCACAGACATCCGAAGCCAATATTAATGCCGGGCTGGCCGCAGCTAAGCAAATTGTGAAATTCTTAGAGGAAGGAGACAATACCTTCCAGGTGAATAGGTAATAAGCAAAGATTGAAATCCGAAAATTTTAAACCTATAATGCATGGCAATATTAAAACCATTCAAGGGTTTAAGGCCCCCAAAGGAAATAGTAAAATATTTGGCATCAAGGCCTTACGATGTATTAAATTCAGAAGAAGCACGTAAGGAAGCAGAAGGGAATCCTTACAGTTTTTTAAGGGTTGTAAAGCCAGAGATTGAGCTTCCGGAAGATACAAACATTTATTCGCAGCAGGTGTATGATAAAGCCATTGAAAATTTTAATAAATTTCAGCAAAATGGGTGGTTGAAGCAAGATGATACCTCAAACTATTATATATACGCACAAACATGGGGTGAAAAAATACAGTATGGTATTGTTGGTTGCACGGGAGTAGAAGATTATATGAAAGAGATCATTAAAAAGCATGAACTTACAAGACCTGACAAAGAAGAGGATCGTATGAAACATGTACGCGTCATTAATGCAAATGCCGAGCCTGTTTTCTTTTCCTATCCTGCTGTACCTGAAATTGATAATATTGTTGCAAATGTTACAGGGAATACACCCCCAGAGTACGATTTTATAGCCGATGACGGGGTTGGGCATAAATTTTGGGTTATTGACAATAGAGAAGCTGTTGAGAAGATTGAGAAATTTTTTGCACGAGTGCCGGCTTTTTATGTTGCCGATGGTCATCATCGCACCGCTGCAGCAGCACTTGTAGGCAACGAGAAGAAACAACAGAACCCGGACCACTCAGGAAACGAGGAATACAATTTCTTTATGGCTGTTCTTTTTCCCGATAATCAACTCACAATAATTGATTACAACAGAGTTGTAAAAGATTTAAACGGATTATCAAAAGAAGAATTCCTTGGTAAACTCGAAAAGGTTTTTGAAATAACACCTAAAGGTACCACAGAATATAAACCTGACAAGCTGCACAATTTTAGCATGTATTTAGGTGGCGAATGGTATGAGCTTCAGGCAAAACAAGGTACTTATGATGATAATGATCCCATTGGGGTGCTTGATGTTACTATATTATCGCAACAGGTACTCGATGAAATTCTCGGAATAAAGAACCTGAGAACCGACAAAAGAATTGACTTTGTTGGTGGTATTCGTGGTTTGGGAGAATTGAAGAGAAGAGTGGATAGTGGTGAGATGGAGGTAGCATTTGCACTTTATCCTGTTACCATGAAACAGCTCATTGATATCGCCGATACAGGTAATATTATGCCTCCGAAGACAACATGGTTTGAACCAAAATTACGCAGCGGACTTGTTATTCATAGTCTGGAAGGCTAAGATAACTTATAAACTTCTGATTTGTTTTTCATACATCCGGAAGTATTTAAAATCAGATATGTGAAGCGGATGACTTTTCTTATAAAAAATATTTTGGCACTTTGTAATTAAATTGTATCTTTGCACTCCTGAAAAAATTCAGTTCAAATCGGTTATACAACATAAATAACATATTATTAAAAGGCCTGTAAAAAACAATTGAATAATGAAAAAAGATATCCATCCTGACAACTACCGTTTAGTTATTTTTAAGGACATGTCGAATGATTATTCTTTCCTTACAAGAAGTACCGCAACTTCTAAAGAAACTGCTGTTTGGGAAGAAGACGGGAAAGAATACCCCCTTATTAAGCTTGATATTTCGCACACATCACACCCTTTCTATACCGGGAAACAACAACTTGTTGACACAGCAGGACGAATTGACAAGTTTAAATCCAAGTATCAGAATCGTGGTAAAAAACAATAAGATTATTTGCAAAGTCAAAAAAAGCCCTTTATCCAAAAGGGCTTTTTTTTTAATTTTTTTTTCTATCTTTAGGCACTTATGTTAAAAAGGATTGATTAATCTAAATAAAGACACAATGAATTATATTTTGTTCGGAGACCAAACTCGTAATCACTTGCTACCCTTTACCTTTACACGGCCCATTGCAGATATAAGACTGGGTATTCTTACTTTACGTGAAAAGTGGGAAAAACTACTAAATGCCAAAACGTCTTCCCTAACAGAAGATTATCTGAGCAGGAAATTTCCGGTTGTAAAGGAAGCTGATAATATTTTGATAAACAGTAGCATATTACCCGACAAAACTATAGTTGATGAGATTCACAGCTTAGCCCCCAATCAAACACTCATAACCGGGGAAACCATTATTGCTCTGCGACTAAAGGCCGAAGATATTGAAAATCTTGACTGGGATATCATTGATTCGGTTACTCCGATGATTACCAGATCAAAGCCTTATATCGTACATTACCTTTCTGATCTTATAGAACTAAATGAAAAAGCATTATTAAATGATTTTGATCTTATTACTGAAGGTCGAAAATCTGAACCTATTCCTGAAAGCGTTAAGGTTTCCGGAAAGGGAAAATTATTTATTGAGAAGGGGGCAGAACTTGAACATGTAACCTTTAATACCAGTGAAGGACCCATATATATAGGCAAAGATGCACATATAATGGAAGGAGCAATCCTTCGTGGACCCATCTCAATTGGTGAAGGAACAAAGATCAGGATGGGTGCCAGAATTTATGGAGCAACAACCATTGGACCACAGTGTAAGGTGGGTGGTGAGGTAAGTCATTCCATTATTTTCGGATACTCTAACAAGGCTCATGATGGTTTTCTCGGACATAGTGTTATTGGAGAATGGTGCAATCTGGGTGCAGATACCAACACTTCAAATTTAAAGAACAATTACGAAACTGTAAGGCTGTGGGATTACCAGGAGGAAAGTTTTGTAAGGACCGATATGCAGTTTTGTGGTACCTTTATGGGTGATCATTCCAAATGCGGCATCAATACCATGTTTAATACAGGCACTGTTGTTGGAGTAAGTTCTCAGATATTTGGTGCAGGGTTTATGAGAAATTTTATTCCATCTTTCTCCTGGGGAAGCACCTCGGGTTTCTCTATGTACAATTTCGATAAATCTATTATAACAGCCAAAAGAGTTTATGCCCGCCGTGGACTTAATTTTGATAAGGTTGAGGAAGATATACTCAGACATGTATACGAACAAACTCTTGCCTACAGGCGACTATAATATTTTTTTAAACATAAAGTAAAGTGTAAATATTTTAAAGCTGTCTGAATTACGACAGCTTTTTTGTTTTTTGGTTTGCAACATTAATGGCACAATGATTGTCTTATTAATGAACTGCGTTCTGTATATACACAGGGGATTGTTTTATTTGTATGTAAATATTTAGCTTACAGGCTTGTACGAATATATAGTATTGTACAAATATCTTTATATAATTCTGAAGTGTGACGTTTTTACATAATTAATGACATTTTGACTACATAAATATTATATGGATAATTTTTTAGATAGAGAGGGATTTAATTTTTCAGGAATGATTGATGCTGAAACTGAATATATACCGCTATTATCTCCTGAAGAAGAAGAGCAAATGACTGCGGAGGAATTACCGGAAGTTTTACCTGTATTACCACTTAAAAATACTGTATTATTTCCCGGAGTAGTAATTCCTATTACCGTAAACCGCGACAAATCAATAAAACTGATTAAGGAAATCTATAAAAAAAATAAGATTGTAGGGGTAGTATCTCAAAAAGACGACAACGTTGAGGATCCGGGTTTTGACGATCTGAATGAGATTGGTACAGTCGCTTACATAATCAAAACCCTTTCAATGCCCGATGGAAGCACAACAGCAATATTGCAGGGTAAGAAAAGGTTTAAACTTGAATCATTTGTTGATTATGAACCTTACCTACAGGCGCGGGTTTCATCCTTTGATAAACCGGTTGAACGAAAAACCGATAAAAATTTCAAGGCTCTCATTGCTACCATAAAGGATCTCGCTATTCAGATAGTGAACAAATCTCCACAAATTCCCAGTGAGGCAGCTTTTGCTATTAAAAATATTGAAAGCCCTGTTTTTCTTGTCAATTTCATATCTTCTAACTTAAATATCGAAGTTCCTGAAAAACAAAAGCTTCTTGAGATACTGGATATCAACACAAGGGCTCAAACCGTACTTGGATATCTTACAAAGGAGTTACAGGTTGTCGAATTAAAAAACCAGATCCAGTCGAAAGTAAAAGTTGATATTGATAAGCAGCAGAGAGATTATATCCTGAATCAGCAATTGAAGACCATTCAGGAAGAGCTGGGCGGAAACCCCCATGAGCAGCAGATACAGGAGATGAAGAAAAAAGCAGCAAAAAAGAAATGGGGTAAGCAGGTACAGGCTGTTTTTGATAAGGAAATCAGTAAGCTGCAAAGAATGAATCCTGCAGCAATGGAATACTCTTTGCAACTGAATTACCTCGAAACACTTATTGAGTTGCCCTGGGGAGAATATACTTCCGACAACTTTGATCTATCCAAGGCCCAGAAAATTCTGGATCGTGATCATTATGGTTTGGAAAAGATCAAAGATCGTATACTTGAATATCTTGCAGTGCTTAAACTGAAGGGTGATATGAAATCTCCTATCCTTTGCTTTGTGGGTCCTCCGGGTGTTGGTAAAACATCACTTGGTAAGAGTATTGCTGATGCAATTGGTCGTAATTATATCAGGATGTCATTGGGTGGGGTTCGCGATGAAGCAGAAATACGCGGACACAGAAAAACATATGTGGGTGCTATGCCTGGTCGGATTGTTCAAAATCTGAAAAAGGTTAAAAGTTCAAATCCCGTATTTGTTCTTGATGAGGTAGATAAGGTAGGACATCAAAGCATAAGTGGTGATCCTTCTTCAGCATTGCTTGAAGTTCTTGATCCCGAGCAAAATAATACTTTCTATGATAATTTCCTGGAGGTAGATTACGATCTTTCCCGTATCATGTTTATAGCAACAGCCAATACCCTTGCTACTATACATCCGGCTTTGCGCGACAGGATGGAGATTATTGATCTGAGTGGCTATATTGTTGAAGAAAAAATTGAGATCGCTAAAAGACATTTGATCCCTAAGCAGTTGGAAGCTCACGGATTGAAGAAATCACAACTCAGTTTCCCGAAATCTGCACTGGAAAAAATCATTCAGGATTATACCCGTGAATCTGGTGTACGATTACTTGAAAAGCAGATTGCTAAAGTTATCAGGGCCAGAGCCAGGGATATTGTAATGGAAAAAGATGTTTCTAAGAGCCTCAAGTCAGATGAACTGGTAAGTATTTTGGGTGTTCCCCACTATACCAAAGATTCGCAGATCATAAAAAATATGGCGGGGGTTGTAACCGGACTGGCATGGACTTATGTTGGAGGTGAAGTTTTGTATGTGGAAGTATCTGTAAGCAAAGGTAAAGGAAATCTTACCCTTACCGGAAATCTTGGTGATGTTATGAAAGAATCGGCAACACTTGCTATGGAGTATATGAAATCACATGCTACTGATCTTGATGTGAATCCCGATATATTTTCCAAATGGAATGTACACATACATGTTCCTGAAGGAGCAACCCCAAAAGATGGCCCATCGGCTGGTATAACCATGTTTACAGCACTGGTTTCTGTATTTACACAAAGAAAAGTAAAACCAGGTGTGGCTATGACGGGCGAAATTACCTTAAGAGGCAAGGTTACGCCGGTAGGAGGAATTAAGGAGAAGATACTGGCTGCCAGAAGAGCAAATATGACCGATGTAATACTTTCGACAGAAAACAAAAAAGATGTTGATGACATTAACCCTGTATACATAAAAGGACTTACTTTTCATTACGTAAAAGAGATGATTGAAGTGGTAGATCTGGCGTTGGAAAAAGAAAAAGTTAAAAGACCTGTTGATTTTTCTATTTAACCAGGCAATTATTATTCGTAAAACCGGGCAAAACCATTTGTCCGGTTTTTCTATTTATATCCTTGGTTATCATGTTAAAAACTTGACTTTTAGTTTTTTCTTTGTTAAGAATTTATGTACTTTTGCAGTCCCAATTTGTGGGCCTTAATTCATTCATTGTTTAACCCGGTAACTCCGGTTACCACAGTATTTTAATTATTAACTTAAATGTCAGAAGAAAACAAAAACTTGGCAGCCGATAACAATGACGCTGTTGAAAACACCAACGATCAAAAGGCAGAAAAGCCTAAAGCAAAAGCGGAAGAGAAAACTGTAGAAGAAACTCCTGAAACGGAAGCAAAAGCAGCAGCAGAAGAAGAAAAGACCGAAGAGGAAACTCCTGAAACGGAAGATAAAGCAGAAGAAAAAGAACCTGAAGAGGAAACTCCTGCTGAAGAAGAATCAAAAGATGCTGCCGCCGATGTAGTTGATGAAAAAGTAGAAGAAGCTGTTAAAACCAATGAACTCCCCGAACCCGGTGATTTTGACTGGGACTCCGTAGGGAAAAGGCAAGACTCATATTCCCAATCGGAAAGAGAACGTCTTGAAAGTATCTATGATGAAACCCTTAAAATGATTGGCGAAGGTGAAGTAATTGATGGTACTGTTGTTTCAATGAACAACCGTGAGGTTGTTGTAAACATTGGTTTCAAGTCAGATGGTGTTATTCCGGCTGCAGAAGTTCGTTATAACCCCGATCTTAAACCCGGCGATAAAATTGAAGTTTACGTGGAAAGCCAGGAAGATACAAGCGGTCAGCTGGTTCTTTCTCACAAAAAAGCACGTACACTCCGGTCATGGGAAAGAATCAATGCTTCAATGGAAAATGATGAAATCATTAATGGCTACGTAAAATGCCGTACCAAAGGTGGTTTGATCGTTGATGTATTTGGTATTGAAGCCTTTCTCCCCGGTTCACAGATCGATGTGAAACCCATTCGCGACTATGATATTTATGTGGGCAAAACCATGGAATTCAAGGTTGTAAAAATTAACCATGAGTATAAGAATGTTGTGGTTTCGCATAAAGCTCTTATTGAAGCTGAACTCGAGATTCAAAAAGCAGAAATTATTTCAAAACTTGAAAAAGGCCAGATCCTTGAAGGTACTGTCAAGAACATTACTTCTTATGGTGTATTTGTCGATTTGGGTGGCGTTGATGGTCTGGTGCACATTACCGACCTTTCATGGGGCCGCATAAATCATCCTGAAGAGATTGTTGAACTTGATCAGAAAATCAATGTGGTTATTCTTGACTTCGACGACAACAAAAAACGAATTGCCCTTGGTCTGAAACAACTTACATCACATCCTTGGGATTCTCTTGATCCTGAGATCAAAGTAGGTGACAAAGTAAAAGGAAAAGTAGTTGTTATAGCTGATTATGGTGCATTCATTGAAATTGCTCCCGGAGTTGAAGGACTTATCCATGTTTCGGAAATGTCATGGTCGCAGCACCTGCGCACTGCTCAGGACTTCCTTAAAGTAGGCGATGAAGTGGAAGCTGTTATTCTTACCCTGGATCGCGAAGACAGAAAAATGTCATTGGGTATTAAACAACTGATACCTGATCCGTGGGAAAATATTCATGAGAAGTATCCTGTTAACAGCAAACATACCGCAACAGTAAGAAATTTTACCAACTTTGGTATTTTTGTTGAACTAGAAGAAGGAGTTGATGGGTTAATTCATATCAGCGACCTTTCATGGAGCAAGAAGATCAAACACCCTGCTGAATTTACCAAAATCGGTGAAAGCATTGAGGTGGTCGTTCTGGATGTTGATAAAGAGAACCGTCGTTTAAGTCTGGGACATAAACAACTGGAAGAAAACCCATGGGACGTATTTGAATCAGTATTTACACTTGATTCAGTTCACCAGGGAACCATTGTAGGTTCATCAGATAAAGGTGTAATCGTTGCTCTGCCTTATGGTGTTGAAGGGTTTGCCCCCACGCGTCATATTGTAAAGGAAGACGGAACTACCGCTAAGATGGATGAAACGTTGGATTTTAAAGTAATTGAATTCAATAAAGACAGCAAAAAAATTGTTGTTTCTCACTCCAAAGTTTACCAGGAAGCTCAGAACAAGGAAAAAGCTTCAGCTGTTGCTGAAAAACGTGCCCAGGAAAAAACAACAAAAAAGGTTGTTAAAAAAGTGAAGGATTCAATGGAGAAAACGACTCTGGGTGATTTAGGTGTATTGGAAAACCTTAGAAGTAATCTTGAGAAATCAGAGAAATCTCCAAGGAAAGCGACTCCTAAAACTGATGAAGCTCCAAAAGCGGAAAAGGCAGAAGTTGAAAAAGCTGAACCTAAAGCTGAAAAAAAAGAAACGAAGAAAGCTGAACCTAAAGCGGAAACTAAAGAAGCTCCTAAGGCAGAAACTAAAGAAGCTTCTAAAGCAGAAACTAAAGAAGCTCCTAAAGCGGAAACTAAAGAAGCTCCTAAGGCAGAAACTAAAGAAGCTCCTAAAGCGGAAACTAAAGAAGCTCCTAAGGCAGAAACTAAAGAAGCTCCTAAAGCAGAAAAGGCAGATAAGCCAAAAGCAAAGAAAGCTGAGCCTAAGTCTGAAGAAGTATCTGATGCAAAGGATGAACCTGCAAAAAAGAAGAAAGCCAAATCAGACCAAAAGGAAGAAACCTCTGAAGCTGACAAATCAACAGATGAGAAAAAGTCTGCAGCAAAAAAGGAAACCGGCAAAGCAAAGGCTAAGAAAGAAGAAAAGGATGACGCAAAAGCTGATGATAAGTCTGACGATGCTGATAAATAAGATGGCAGGGAATAATCAACTTTCATTAGCAATTCAAAGTAAAAAAAGGATGAACTTCATGGTTCATCCTTTTTTTATGGGTTTATTTACTTTATGAAAGGAAAAAAATTGATCAGTGGCATTGTTGTATAGTAAGTTCTTTCATTGCTTTTTCATGATCCATTTCTGCAGCTTTTTGAAGATCGTTGCATGCTTCTTCTTTATTTCCCATAGCAAAAAGTATTTGTGCTCTTAAAAACAAATTATTTGCACAGGGATCAATTTCTACAGCCAGATTCAGGTCATCATAGGCTTCAGCGTAGCTTTCGGTTTCGAAATACATCAGCCCTCTTTTTATGTAAGTCAATGGGTTTTTATTGTTAATTTCCAGAGCTTTCATAAAATCAACATCAGCCAGAGAATTGCGGCCCGATCTGTAGTAAGAATCGGCACGATAGATATAGGCGATTTCATGTTCTCTGTTTTGACCAATAACCCTTGTGAAATCTCTAATAGCAGCATCAAATTCTTCCGCATAGTAATAAGACAGGGCTCTCTTAAACTGGGTTTCTTCATTTCGGAGCATAAAACGATTTATGAGTATAGTATAATCATCAATAGCATCGTCGTATTTTCCCGCATAAAAATTAGCATCTGCCCGCAGTTGATATATGTGTTGGCTATCAATTCCAAATTCAATAGCCAGTGATAAATCATCTGAAGCTTGCTCATATTCTTTCATGCTAAAAAGCAAAAATCCTCTTTCATATCGAAGTTCTGTATGTAAGGAATCTAATTCAAGTGCTCTGCAAAAATCTTCCATTGCACTTTCCGTATTACCTTTTTGCTCAAAAAGTTTACCCCGGTTAAGATATACATTAGGATTAATATGACCCAATTCTATCACCTGGGTTAGATCAGCCAGTGCGGCTTTAACATTACTGTTTCTTATATGTATTTCTGATCGTTTCAGATATGCCTGAACATTGTCAGGATCAATTTCAATGGTGTGGGTGTAGTCTTCCATTGCCTTCTGATGCTCGCCAATGGCAGATAATGAATGGGCCCTGAAGAGATAAGCATCGGCAAAATCCGGGTTGTATTTAATGGTATTTGAGAAATCATTTTTTGCCTTTTCAAATTCACTTATGAATAAATGTGAACGCCCCCTCTCGAAATAGGCTTCGTAAAAATCCGGTGTAAGGTCAATGGCATCATCGAAATTTTGAATGGCCTCAAAATAACTTTGTTGGGCCATAAAATTCAATCCTCTGTTGTAATACTCTCTGGATGATTGGCCACTAAGCACTACGGGGTTTATAAGTAAAAGAAGAAACAGTGTTAGAATGAAATGTTTCCAGAAATTGATCATTGAAAAAATGTTGCAAGAATGGGAAAATCAGATGCTGTATTAATGTTGCAAAATTATGCAGAATTCTATAATATACAACGGTGTATAACTTAAATTATTCGGTAATTAATAAAGTTTTGCAAAAAAGTTACTCTTTTATTTTTATGGTCGGTCGGGTGGGTAAACCACTAGCTTAAATAATCCGGTATTACCCGTAGTAAAATACCGTAAAAAATAAACACCTGGAGTAAAGGATGATACGTTTACTACACCTGCATTTCCTATATTCTTGAGTTTCTTTAATTCATTTCCGTTTGAACCATAAATAACAATTTTATCAACGGATGTATCAGAAGTAAAATATAAATTGTCATTTACCGGATTAGGATAAAACCGTACGTAGTATTTCTGATCAATAAAAGATGTTTGCAGTGTTGTATCACCCCAAATCATTTCTACAAATTCCGGACGATCAACAAAAGGATTTCGGTTACCCTGAATTTTATAAACAGCATCATTACGCATTCGTTCTCTGTGACTAACAGGATCATTATTGTGCCAGTTCATAAGCATTTGAATTACCCAGGGCTGATAACCGGGGTATTTATTATGATCGAGCATGTTATTTCCTTCTTCAGTGTACGTCCAGCTCTCAATCCGTTCTTCATAGCGTGTTACCATGTAAAAGAAAGCCCTGGCCAGATCACCTTTATATGCATCAATAGGCTCAAAAACTGTCCCTGTATAGGTATTGCCGGCTGTATTGTTGCCCAGTTTCCCTCCGTTTAGTGATGTCCAGTATGGTGCATCAACAACACCAAAAGGGAAATTGGCACGTTGGGCATTTACGTATTTATCAACCGGATAAATATGATACAGGTCTGTGTTCATAGGATCAACATTACCCCCAAACCATGATCTGGGCATGGAATGTTCCCGGTTGTATACATCTCCTTCTGAACCCCCTCCCGAACCTGAATCCTGGTCCTCAGAGAATGTGAAAAGATAAGGGGGCTCCTGGCAGGGTAAATCAGAATAAATATCCCAAACTTTGCCTGAAAAAGTAATATCGGTAGATGTAAAATGAGCCCATAAGCTGCTATATGTTTGGGTTTGGTGATTTCTTATAATTTCATGCAACTGGGTTTTTAAACGGCTTCCGGAAGTTGTTGCCGTGCTGTAATATCCCTGGGGAATTTGATTCTCAGTGGCTGTTAGGTTTGTAGTAAGCTCTGTGGTATACCCTGATGAGGAGTGATGAATAACCGGTGTAAAAGAACCGGTTGTTTCCGGAAAAACCCTTACGTATATCCTTTCATAGACATTGCCTTCTGAAGGTGAAAGATTCAGTATTGATTCAAAATTTTCATGGCATTGTAAGGAAACCTTTAATGGATATTCTGCTTCAATCTGAAGTTCTTCGCTGAGATTCTCAGCTGTTATATCATAAAATTGTACATCAGAAACAGTATGAATATACACCTGCCTGAATCCCGGCAAACTGTCTTTTGAGAGATCAATGGATGATTGAGCTTTACTGGCTGCTGCCATGAAAAACAGAAAGAGATATAAAGAAACAGCGATTGATTTTAATCTTCCGGCCATAGAAATCATATTATATTACTTCGGTAAGGTGCAAAGATAGAGCATTTCATGTTGAAACCATATGAATATGACCAATAAAAAAGATGCTGTTTCAAAAACAAGAAATAAGCTGGACGCTGAGCGTGTCGAAGCCTGTAATTGACTGATAATTTGCAGTTGTTCCTACAAGCTCAACGACCCGTATTTACATTTTAAGAAGACCCATTGCTGATTTATCTAAGAATTTGGCAGCCTTTTACTGGTAGATCTGAATTTTCTTCAATATCAAATCATTTTCAGTTCTGATATTCAGAATGTATAGCCCTGGTGACAAATCAGTCAGGCTAATGTAAGTACTGCTGTTATTAATTTTATAGACTTTCAGGGTCTTTCCCTGAAGGTCCATAATTTTTATTTCACGAATTAACTTTTCTGATGAAATATTTAAGTATTCAGAAGCCGGGTTGGGGAATATTCTGATGGCTCTGTCATCATTCATATCTTTTACATTGGTAGCACCCCAGACATCATGAATAATAACATCACCTGTAAGTTCAAGGTTTCTCTCGGGACCGGGCTCGGGATTGCCTACTCCTTCATTAATATAATACTTGTAAGTATAGGTACCTTTGAGCAGAACAAAGGTTTTTGAATATAGCATATCACCCACAGGATTCATTAGCTGCTCATCAGGTAAGGTGCCGGGTATTGCATTATCAAACATGGAGCCGGTAATGTATACATCATCTGCCTCAGAATCAAAACCAGTAGCTGCACTCATGTCAATATTGAAAGTAACCGAGAAGAACTGAGGTTCGGGAACAACATTTATTATTGCTTCGGCCTGAATGTTTTCCGGATTTTCCATTCCTTCAAGTAATTGAATATCGCCTGGTATGATGTATGTTCCGACTGTACTTTCATCGTAATCATCTTCATTCCATATAACAGCCAGCTCTTCAGAACCAAGGTCATCAAAAAATACCGTAACAGTATCGGGCAGGTTGATTTCTTCAAAAGTGGTACCTGCAATTACTTCAAAGGGCGGAATTTCTTCGGTGCCAATAACAATACGCTGAAAATCATCTGAGAAAATTCCCTTTATGCTTATTTCATCAATACGCGAAGTGCCACCGGAAGCAACTTCACCTTCATTTACAGAAGTATTTGATGTCATAATCCATCGGATAAAAAGAAAGGCCTTGTTGTTAGAAGCTGCAGGAAGGTCAATCTCGGTAAGAACACCGGAATCAAAATCATTGGAAACCGTAATATCACTGTTTTCGATCTCTGTCCAGCTTCCTTGTGTTCCGATGCGATACTGAACTTTAAAGTCGCGCGGACCGGTATTGGATGATCTTTGTTTGCTTGACAGGTTGATGTCCCCGTAATTCAGGGTTGATAACTCAACAATCCAGTATTTACTGTTTTCACCATCGTTCCATTGTGTGCTTGAAATAGATGGATTATCGGGTGAAGCGCCGGTGGGCCAGGTATAGCCACCTTCAAAGGATGGCTCCCGGCTTATCAGTTTGCCAATGTTTTCCTCAATCCCCTGGTCCGCTTCCTGGGTTTCACCCGGAAAGAACCAGCCGGCAATAAGTTCAGAAAAGTCAGGTTCTGTTAAAGTAACTTCTATCTGGGCCTGCAAATTATCGGGGTTTGCCACACCTTCTGTAAGTACCAGTTCTCCCGTTAAGTCATAGGTGCCGGTTAAAGCAGGATTATAATCGCCTTCCTGCCAAATTACTTCAAGATTGATACTTTCGCTGTTTTCAAGCAAAACCTCTACCGTTTCGGGCA
>SLOJ01000072.1 GCA_007132585.1 Bacteroidales bacterium
ATGTTAAAGCAACGGTTACAGCAAAAGCTATTGCAGAAATTATCGCCGCAGCAGATTCAATTGATGAAACTGCTCCAGTTGCCTACCGTTTTGCTTGAACAACGTATTAAAGAAGAAATTGAAGAAAATCCGGCACTTGAAGAAGGCACCGATGATGAGATGGAGGATAATGATGATCGCGATGATGAATTTGCTGATGAATATGATGCAGATCAGGATGACAAGGACTTTGATGAGCCGGAGAATGATCCTGACAATGAGTTTGATATATCAGATTACATCGAAGATGATGAAATCCCAAACTATAAGTTGGCGGCCAACAATACAAGTGCCGATGATGAACATAAAGAAATTCCGATTTCTTCATCTTTCAGTTTTCAGGAACATCTTCTATCGCAACTGGGTTTAAGGGAGCTCAAGGAACAGGAAGAGCAAATTGCTGTGCATATTATTGGTAATATTGATGATGCCGGCTACCTTCAAAGAGATATTCATTCACTTATTGATGACCTTGCTTTTGCATTAAATATAAGAACCGACTTTAAAGAAGTATTGGGGCTACTGCGCATAATACAGGAGTTTGATCCGCCTGGAGTAGGAGCGAGAGACCTTCAGGAATGTTTGCTTCTGCAAATAAGAAGAAAGAAAAACGGCAGTAAATCCATAAATGATGCTGAATTATTATTGGAGAAGAATTTCAACGATTTCACCAAAAAACATTACCAAAAGATTCAAAAGAAACACAATCTCAATGATGAAGAGCTCAAAGCTGCCATTGATGAAGTTTTGAAACTTAATCCAAAGCCAGGTAATACATTAACAGAAGCCGGACGATCAACACAGTATGTTGTACCTGACTTTATCGTTTCAACACACAATGGCGACCTTGAACTCACCCTGAATTCTCGAAACGCTCCTGAGTTGCGTATAAATCGTACCTATGCTGATATGCTGGAAACCATGGCTGAGCAAAAGGGCAAATCTAACCCCAGACAAAAAGAAGCCGTAATGTTTGTGAAGCAAAAACTTGATGGGGCAAAATGGTTTATTGATGCCATCAGGCAAAGACAAAATACTCTGCTGGTTACCATGGAAGCAATTCTTGGTTTTCAGAAAGAGTATTTTCTTACTGGGGATGAAACCAAAATAAGGCCAATGATCCTTAAAGATATTGCTGATATTGTACAACTTGATATTTCAACCATTTCAAGGGTAGCCAACAGCAAATATGTTCAAACACCCTATGGGACTTTTCTGCTGAAAACACTTTTCTCAGAATCATTGCAAAATGAAGAAGGAGAAGAAGTTTCAACCCGTGAAGTAAAAAAAATACTTAAGGATTGCATAACTGCGGAAAATAAAACAAAACCGCTTACAGATGATCAGCTCACCAAAATCTTGAAAGACAAAGGGTATAATATTGCACGAAGAACGGTTGCCAAATATCGCGAACAGTTAAATATTCCTGTTGCCAGGTTAAGAAAGGAGCTGGTTTGATAATCAAAAAAGATTTTTGGGCGCGCCTTGTAAGTGCGGTATTTCATCCACTGTTTATGCCAGGCATTGCCATGATCATTTTGTTCTCTATCCCATCTTATGTGGCATTTTCTGTTTCAGCCCAGGCCCAAAGGCTAATCATTATTATTGTTTTTATAAATACCTGCATTGCACCTTTGCTCGCTATTTTATTTCTGAAAAGAATAGGACTGATTTCAAGTGTCTTGCTTGATAAAAGAGCCGACAGGATATATCCCGTATTAATAACGATTCTCTTTTATCTCTTTACCTATTACCTTTTTCGGCAGGCGAAATTACCTTCTGCGCTTAACTATTTTATTGTAGGGGCTACAATGGTAACGTTGGCAGGATTTGTAACTACTTTTTACTGGAAAATAAGCATCCATATGATGTCAATTGGTGGTTTTACGGGATTTCTTATTGCTTTGTCTGTATTGCTCAGGTATGATATGCCGCTACTGATTGTTATAAGCATACTCGTTTCCGGTCTTCTCGGGACCGCCCGTATAAAACTAAACGCCCATAATCCACCCCAGGTATATGCAGGGTTTATTACAGGCGTTGCCGTTATGCTGTTACTGTTTTATTATTTACACCATTAAAATAGAATAAAAGATAACCCCACACTAAACACTCCTGCATCAATAGCGTTATTTTCTTCGAAAATATTGGTAAGATTAATAAATGTGCTCAGATTTACTCTGCCATAACCAATGCGGCCATGAACACCCACCAGGAAATTTTCAATATTGTTTAGTTTCCCTTCTTTAAACTTGGTTTCCCTGCCGCCAGGTGTAACTTCTCCAACGTATTTTGTATGGGCATCTATCAATAATCCTGCTTTTACACCTGCATGAATCCGAAAGGTTTGCGGGGTGTTGCGGGTTCTGTAACGTAATTCCACAGGAATATTAAGATAATTCAGGCTAAGTTTGTTTTTATCATAATCAAGTCCGGAAATCGGCATAAATTCATGTCCGTCTGATGTTATTGTGTAGAAATTATCACTATAAAGGTTATGACTCGTAAAGCCCAATCCTGCAGCAAAACTGAAATTGGAAGTACTTATTGGGAAATCCTGTAAATAATTGATTGTTATACCGCGATTTATGGTTTTGGTTTCCATTTCATCGGGCAGGTTTGACCAGATATCGGTAAAAAGTCCGACGATCAACCGGTCTTTGGGGCGCATTTTTGTATTTTCCTGAGAAAATGTGCTTGCAGCAAATAAAGTGATTACAGTAAAAAACAAAATAACTTTTTTCATGACGTATTATTTAGGTTTAAAATGGGTTGATGCTCATTATTTATAGGTTCATCCTATACTCAAAATTAATGCCATTTTTCGAGAAAGCATAATTTAAGCAACAATAATTAGTGATTCATCGCAATTACGAGTTTACCTCTTACCCTCCCGGTTTCGATATGGCGGTGTGCATCGGAAGCTTTTCCAAGTTCATATACCTTTTCAATTTCGGGTTTTAGTTTTTCTTCTGCAACCAGTTTAGCCAGGTAATTTAAATCATCACTTCCGGGTTTTGCCATAATACCAAATGTTTTTTTTGAAAGCAATGGATTTATTATTTGCCTTAGCATTACAGATGGTTTAGGTATGGTTGTAATGTAAGTGCCTTTTCTTTTGATGACCCTTTTTGATTCGGAAAAAGATGATTTTGCCACAGCATCGAAAACTATATCATATTGAGTATTTAAACGGGTAAAATCTTCCTTTTCGTAGTTTATTACATGATCGGCTCCCAGTTTTTTGACAAATTCGATGTTCTTTTCTGAGCATACAGCAGTAACTTCACCGTTATAAGCTTTGACTATTTGAATGGCCAATGAGCCTACTCCTCCTGATCCTCCATTTATAAGCACATGCATATCCGATCTTATATTTCCTTTGTCTCTGAGTGATTGCAAAGCTGTTATTCCTGCAAGAGGAATGGCTGAGGCTTCATCAAAAGATATATTGTCTGGCATGTTACTTACTAAATCTTCTTTTACACAAACATATTCAGAATAACCCCCAATACCAATGGGTAGCATAGCAAATACTTTATCACCCGTATTGAATTTTGAAGCACCTGAACCGTTCTTTTCAACGATACCGGCAATATCCCCACCCGGTGTTCGTGGAAATTTTGCCCTGTATATAAACCTTAAACTGCCGTTTCTTATTTTGTAATCTACCGGGTTTATTCCTGCTGCCATAACTTTTACAAGTATTTCACCCTGCGCAGGTTCCGGAACAGCAGATTCTGCAAGTTTCAAAACTTCCGCATCGCCATATTTTTCATAAATAATTTTTTTCATATTTGCTTCAGGTTTGATTTCAAAAATTGTAAATAAAAAAGCTTTTTGAATTGTTGCAATGCTAAGTTATGAGTTTTTTACCAGAACTTCGAATTCTTCCATTTGTTAATTCTGAAAATCAACTTATTCATGAGAAAACTCAAAAGAACAACATTTCCCGAAAAAGAAAAACAAAAGCCTGAGCTTATATAGGGTTTTGGTCCGTTATGTGTTTGTTATGGATTCAGTCCGATAATTACACGGTTAAAAACCTGAATTGAATTCAGATGTTGACTTTCTCGTTTTCTTTTTAGATTCTTTATGCAATTTTTCCGGAATGTTTTTTTATTGTTGCGGATTTAATATTCGCCCTTTTTTCTATACTTTTGCGCAGAACAAGTAACGGAAAAAATAATCTGTTTTTTATGGGAAGAGCATTTGAATATCGCAGGGCTGCTAAGGAGAAACGTTGGGATAAAATGTCGAAAGTATTTCCCAGACTTGCAAAATCCATTACTGTTGCCGCAAAGGAGGGTGGTACAGATCCTGATTTAAATGCAAGACTCAGGTCGGCCATTCAAAATGCCAAGGCGCAGAATATGCCTAAGGACAATATTGATGCCGCCATTAAAAGGGCATCAGGTAAAGATGCAGCTGATTTTACTGAAATTGTTTATGAAGGCAAAGGCCCACATGGTGTTTTGGTCATTATTGAATGCGCAACAGATAATCCCACCCGAACCATCGCCAATATAAAATCTTACTTTAATAAAGCAGGCGGAGGCCTTGTACCCTCAGGTTCGCTGGATTTCCTTTTCAGCCGAAAGGCAGTTTTCCAGTTTGAAAAAACTGATGAGATGGATATCGAAGAAATGGAACTTGAATTGATTGATGCCGGCCTGGAAGAGATAGAAGAAAATGAAGGGATTTTATATTTATATGCCGATTATACAGATTTTGGTTCTTTGAACCAGGCCCTTGAAGAAAAGGGTATTGAAATTGCAAAGGCCAATCTGCAAAGAATTCCCAACTCACCCGTTGAGTTCACTGAAGAACAACTGGAAGAAATCGATAAATTAATTGATAAGATTGACGATGATGATGATATTCAGGCGGTTTATACAAATATTGCCTGATTATTTTTCCAATGCATGTTCAACAGGAATTTTTTCTTCAGGAGCAATGTTTTTTGCCCCTGTTTTTTTTGACTCCTCATAGATCTTTATCCAGGAAAATAGTCCGGCAATAGCGATGCCAAGGAAAACAAAATACTGGAAACTGGTAAATACCAATTGCTTTTCAAAATACAGAGGTACGGATATTACATCACCTATGATCCAGTAAATCCAGTTTTCAATGCGTTTTAATGCCATAAATAACATCCCCACCAGGAATATTGAAGTTGTGAAAGAGTCAACGTACATCAGTCTCAAACCTTCGAAATACACATAAGTTTCAAGGTAATCTGCGTCATTTTTGTTGAATATCCACAGCATGCCCAGTATAATAAAATAAAATATGAATACAGCTGCTATACCCATTAATTGTTGTTTTTTACTATTCCATCTGATAGGGATAACCTTTTTTTGCGGACCTTTGCGTGTCCACATGTACCAGCCGTATACACTCATAAGAAAGTAAAAAAAGTTAATGCCCATGTCGGCATAAAGCTTGGGCTCAATAAGGATATACACATAAATCAAAACTGAAACTATACCGGTAGGGTATACCAGGATATTTGCTTTTTTTGCATACCAGACACTTAACAGGCCAAAGATTACTGCAATAATCTCAAGCCAGCTGGTTGCCATTACATTTTGCTGAAATGTTTCAAAAAAACTGTTCAGTAACATATTTTAAGAGATAAATATAAACCGTGCAAAGGTATGACATTTATACCTTACAAATTATAATGTTAATTTTGTTTTTTATTTTTGTTTGAAAAGGATCATATACTAACCATTAAATACAATTTAACTTGTTATTCAAAGAACTCAAATTAGATGATTCCCTTATGCAGGGCCTTGAAGCAATGGGCTTCAGAGAAGCTACACCCATACAGCAACAGGCAGTGCCTGCAATACTTGAAGAAAAGGATCTGCTGGGTTGCGCCCAAACAGGTACAGGAAAAACTGCTGCCTTTGTTCTTCCCATTATTCATAAAATCATTGATCGCAAAACTAAGGGGCTGAATACCCTGGTGATTGTTCCTACCCGTGA
>SLOJ01000097.1 GCA_007132585.1 Bacteroidales bacterium
AGGAGGCTATCCGTGTTGTGAAAGCCATGCCCAAATGGAAGCCGGGTGTAATCAAGGGTGAACCCGTGCGGGTGCAATTTAACTTTCCTTTGAGATTTGTCCTGGATCCTTTGCCACCCAATGATGCCATCCAGGAGAAAGGTTGATATGTCGGCCATAATTAATAGCCGGTTTCCTGATTTCAGGATCTGTTTTTTTGTTTTAATGGAAGAAGCCCCTTTAATCTGGGGCTTTTTCTTTCTTAATCTTTCCAGCTTTATGCACTAATTTTTGTAATTTAGCCCCATCATTAAATAATCACAATTCCACCAATATAATTCAATATAATGACCCGCCGATGTCATAAATACAAAAGCTATTCAGGATCCTTTCCCTTAAAGATTCTCATATCGTATTTACTTTTTTTATTCCTATCAGGTTCTTCTGCTGAAGTTCATGCAAATAATAATCATAACAACGGCGGCAAGGAGATCATCTTTGTGAATGGTTACAATGTAAACAGTGTTTACCGAAATGAGCTTACCATAATAAAATCAGACCAAAATGATGACGACCTGATTCATCTTATTGCCGACAGCTATCCCAGCCTGGCATATCCCGGCGGTATCCGGGCGTTCATGGATCAGCACATAAATTACCCCAAAGAGGCTGTAGCCAATAATATTGAAGGAGTTGTTCTTGTAAATTTTATAGTAGAAAAAGATGGAACGATCTCCAAAGTAAATATCTTGAGAGGAATTGGATTCGGTTGCGATGATGAAGTGCTCAGGGTGCTGAATGAGCTTCCTGAAATGATACCCGGAACCATTGCCAACATTCCGGTGAGAATTGCCATAACTTTACCTGTAAGGTTTAAGTTTAAATTGTAACTACCTTATGCCGATTAAAAAACAAAAACAGGTTAATCTGAAAACCTTTACCGGACTTTCTCTTGGGCTGCTTGGTTTTTTGCTACCCCTTTTTTTTCAGTTCGATGGACTTTCATACGCCGGGCATATCGCCCTGGGAATTTTTCTTATGGCAGCTGTTTTCTGGATGTTTGAAACCATTCCCATCTACTCCACATCCATGCTGGTGATATTTTTGCAGATTACACTGCTTAGTCAGCAGGGTTTGTTGTATTCCGAAACACAGTTACCGGAAGCTGCACCTGTGCATCAATCGGGTAATGAGTGGCTTGTTCCGGCCGGTGCCATTCAGGATGGAAAGGTGCTCGTTATTCAGGATGCCCGTAAATACAAACCCCTGGAAGTAAACGTTCTGGAGACAGGAGAAATGACACGGGTTGAAAGTGCTGATATATCCACTGATACCAGGTTGGTTGCTGATACCCGCCATAAACTTGTGGGCTACACACCTCCCGGGTTTTCGGTTTTTTTCGGAACCCTGGCCAATCCCATTATTATTCTTTTCCTGGGTGGTTTTATGCTGGCAGGTGCATCAGTAAAATATAATCTGGATAAAAATCTTACCAATGTGCTTTTAAAGCCCTTTGGCCAAAAACCCATGTTTATTATATTGGGATTGATGATTGTAACGGCAACTCTTTCAGCTTTTATGAGCAACACGGCTACCACTGCCATGATGATGACGGTGGCCATTCCCATTGCCGTGCAGGTGAGCAAAGAAGATAAGTTTCGTATCATTCTTGCGCTGAGCATTCCGATAGCTGCCAATATTGGCGGAATGGCCACACCTATTGGCACGCCACCCAATGCTATCGTCATTGCAAATCTTGCCCAGCAGGGTATTAATATCGCATTCGGTTCATGGGTGTCGCTTATGCTGCCGTTAACTGTTCTACTGTTGTTCATAGCATGGACTACAATGAGAATCCTTTACCCGCCTACACTGGAAAGCTTCAAACTAAGCCTTAAAGGTAGCTTTGATAAATCATTAAAAGCTAAAATTTTATATGCCTTATTTGGCCTTACTGTATTGCTATGGTTTACCGAAGCGCAGCACGGAATTCCCAGCTCTATGGTGGCATTTCTGCCCATTGTCGGATTAACGGTTACAAGCGTAATGAAACAGGAAGATATCCGCTCATTGCCATGGGAAGTGCTCTGGTTGGTGGCCGGTGGTATAGCTTTAGGGATCAGTATGGAAAACACCGGACTGGCCATGTGGCTGGTATCCAGTATCAGCTGGGATGCATTTCCGCAGTTGCTGCTTCTGCTGGTATTTGGATTTGTAGCATTGATGTTATCAAATTTCTTATCCAATACTGTAACTGCAACCCTGCTGATTCCGCTTGCCGTGAGCATGGGAACATCAGGAATAGCCGGTGAAGGTTTCAGCCTGGTGATAACCAGCCTGGTAATTGGTTCTGCATGTAACATGGCCATGCTGCTGCCCATTTCAACTCCTCCCAATGCCATTGCCATGAGTACCGGTTTTATCAAAACACCTGATATGGTTAAGGTAGGGATTATTATCGGACTGGTGGGTATTGTCGCTGTCCTGGTTCTCTCTCAATTATACTGGCCGTTAATTATGAACTAAAAAAAGGAAAACTATGTCTGACATCTATATTGTATGCGTGGAAGATGAACCGCAGGTTCTGGATGTGGTGATTCGCGATCTGGCAAAGCTTGAAGATGTATTCCCCATCGAGGTGGCACATTCGGCTGATGAGGCACGTGAACTAATCAAAGAGATCAAAGAGGAAGGAAATAAAATCGGACTGGCCATTTGCGACCATATCATGCCCGGCGATAAAGGGGTAGATCTGATGATTGAAATGCAGAAAGATCCTTTTACCGAGCATACCCGCAAGGTATTGCTAACGGGACAGGCCGGACTCGAAGAAACAATCGAGGCTGTAAATAAGGCTAAACTCAACCGATACATCGCCAAACCCTGGAAACCACAGCAAATTGTTGAAGTGGCTGTAGACGAACTTACCACTTATGTGATAGAACAGGAGAAGGAACTGCTTCAATATATGGCTGTGCTTGATCAGGAAAGGTTGCAGGAAGCCATTCGCAGCAAAGGTTATGTATAATTTTTTTAATCCTATAAGTTGCAAATGAAATCCCGCCTACCTGAAAAGCCCAAAGCAGAACGCAACCCTAATGTGATAGGTGCATCTGCAAGACCCATTTATGATAAGAGCACTTTCGTGGAAAAGATCAGGGAAATGATGCCCGGTTCGGAACTCTTATCAAAACTCAAACAAACTTTCAACGAAGGGCAATTTATGCTCAGGGAAGACCAACGAAACAATAAGCTCTTTGTTATTCTTGAGGGTTATGTGTCGCAGGTAAAGGAGAGTGAAGATAGAAATACCAATATTGGTATGCAGGGTCCCGGCGATTTTATCGGTTTGCTTTCCTTTCAGACAGGTGAACCCGTTTTTACCAGTGCCAAAGCCTCAACCAAAGTAACCACTCTTTCCCTTGATCATGAAAGTTTTGAGGTATTTTTAACAAAATTCCCTAATGTTAGTAAAACACTTCAGGGACTAATCTTTTCCAATCTTGCCGATAGATACCGCAGCGTAGTAAATCTTCATGTGGAAGTAGCCGAATTAACAAAACAGCTGGAAGCTGAAAAGAATCATCTGAAAAAGACCATCAGGGAACTTGAACGTACGCGTAATGCCCTTATTTCGCAGGAAAAAATGGCTACCCTGGGTGAACTTACCGCCGGGCTGGCGCACGAGATCAATAACCCTGCTTCTGCTTTGCTGCGTTCTGTAGATTATCTTGCAACCAACCTCCCTGATATGGCACAAAGGGCATCAACTTTGCCCGATACGGGCCTGGTGAGGTTTTTCTTTGAGATTGGCCTGAAACGCGAATTTTCTGATACCGCCGAGCAAAGGGCACGGATGAAAGAGCTTGCAAAGAAATTTCCGCACCTGAACCGGGTCCGCATTCGCACTATGGCCGAAATGGATTTTAATACACTGGAATGTCTGAAACCCTTTGCTGAGAAACAGGAAAAGGAAGAAATGCTTCAGCTGTTGCTGGATGCCTATCAGTCGGGTGTATTTATAAACGGTATTCGTTTATCAACTGCCAGGATTGAATACCTTGTAAAAAGCCTGAAAAGCTACAGCCGCCAATCGGGCAAAGAGCCCGAAGTGGCCGATGTACGTGAAGGGATAAGAGAAACCTTACAAATCCTTGGTAACAGGCTCAAAGACATAAATGTGAAGATTGATTTTCCTGAAATTCCACCCGTGCGTTGTTTTGTTGGAGAACTCAACCAGGTATGGACAAACCTGATCATCAACGCCTGCGACGCTATGAACGATCTGGGTGAATTGTACCTTTCATGTGGGCTAACGAAAGACAAAAAAAATGTTTGGTTCAAAGTTGCCGACAATGGCCCCGGTGTGCCCGAAAAGATCAAAAAACGCATCTTTGATTCCAGCTTTACCACCAAAACTGCCAGCCAGGATTTCGGACTGGGTATCGGCCTTGCCATCACCCAAAGCATAGTAGAAAAACACCACGGTACCATTGAAGTCTATGAGCGGCAGGGCGGCGGCGCCGAGTTTGTGGTTACTTTGCCTGCGGAGCGGTAGGTTTTGGGATACCGGAGGACGGAGAACGGAGGACGGAGACCGGAGACCGAAACAAGTACCGGCCAACTCCCCCTTTCGAGGGGGTCGGGGGGATGTAAAAACAACTCCGGGCACGAACCTGAGTCGTACCCGGAGAATACTCTGCGTGACTCTGTGTCTCTTCGTCTCCGCGGTCTGAAATCCATCATTACTTTCCCATTATTTGAACATTGAACTGAACTTGCTGTTTCATCACCAGAAAAAAGTACATTTCAACCCATATTTACATCAAACAATGATTTTTGCCTTTTCAATTGTCCTGCTTGTTATTCTTGCGGCAGATTTTTATGGCTGGTATGGTCTGCGTAAGCTTTTACGTCATGGTCTTTTTATTAAATACCGGAAAAAAATCCTGAGAGCTTACTGGATCATGGATATCAGTTTCATCGTTTTTGCTATTGTATGGACCATCATCATCCGCACCAGTTCGTGGCCAGATTATATAATGTATCGTAACTACTTTTACATTACCGGTGCATTCATACTGATTTTTGCTCCCAAGATTGTTTTCCTGGTCTTTAATATTCTGGATGATTTAAAACTAATATTGCTTTTTGTATTGCGAAAGATCTTGTCGGGTTTCAATAAAGGCAGGGGAAAAATGATCCGTACTTATCCATTATTGCTCACCATTGGATTTTTTTTGTCACTTTTCATGTTTGGATGGGTGGTTTATGGAATTACATACGGTCGGTTCAATTTTCAGGTCAAGGAGGTTACAATTCAGATTGATGATCTGCCCGAATCATTTGATGGTTTCCGTTTTGTGCACATTACCGATACACACTTTGGTAGCTTTGCCCGTAAACGCCCGGTTGAAAGGGCTCTTAGAAAAATTGAAAAACTTCCTAAAGATGCGCTCATGTTTACCGGCGATATGGTAAATAATGAAGCGGTAGAAGCTGAAAGGTTTATTGAAGCTTTTCAACGTTTAAACCCGCCTTATGGTATGTATTCGGTACTGGGCAATCATGATATGGGCGATTACCGCCGCTGGTATACCATTGAAGAAAGAGACGCCAACCTTGAGCGTCTGCAGGAAGTGCAGCAGGAAATGGGATTTACCCTTCTGCGTAACGACCACCGTTTTATTCATCGTGGTGATGATTCTCTTATGATCGCAGGTGTTGATAACTGGGGTTTGCCACCCTTTGCCCAATTGGGTGATTTGCAAAAAGCCCTGGGCGATTATCCATGGTTTAGCAATACCATTTTACTTTCTCACGACCCATCGCACTGGCGCGAGCAGGTTTTGCCCGAAACTCAGATTATGCTTACATTATCGGGGCATACACATGCCATGCAGGCAGGTTTCAGATTGCCATTTTTTAGGTGGAGTCCGGTTTCAGCTAAATACGCCGAATGG
>SLOJ01000177.1 GCA_007132585.1 Bacteroidales bacterium
ATCATTTTCTTGATCTCACCCTTGTGGTTTCATTAATCCAGCATTCTACCCTGTAAACATCACCCTCATTTAGTCCGTACATAAAAGTAGTTTCAACGTCAGGGAAATAATGCCTGTAGGTGTCAATGAGCTGATCTGCCCGTTCCTGAACAGCAGGTTCACTATCAACATTACGGGCCTGGTTAAATTTGTCAACTGCAGCCCAATAGGCAACTTTGCTGGTGAGTTCATCGTCACCACATTCACTGGCTGTTGCAGCATACATTTCGCCAATAAGAATATAGGGTCTTCCATTTTCAGGGTCAAGTTCAGATGCCTTTAAGGCAAAACTCCGGGCATCACTGAAAAGACGAAGATTGCGGAAGCTGATATCGGCCATCAGTAAATATGCCCTGAATTTATCACTATCCTCTTCATAAAGGTTTACAGCCTCCTGAAAATAATCTATGGCTTTATCGTAGTTTCCGGAGTTATTTTCAAGCCGACCCATTAAAAACGCTGATGTAGCATCCGGGTTGAGTCTATGAAGATTTTTGGTTGCATTGTAAAAAAGAGCTTCCTCCGTGCAGTCTGATTTACTAAGCATATTGGTTATTCTTTCCAGTAGCTCCGGGTCTTCAGGGTTCTTATTGAACCTTGGAGTGAAAAGCCTTACTATGTTCTTGCAACTGGCAAAAGGTTCAAACATGATATTGATCTGGTCTTTTGCAGGGTCATAATATCTTTTATCCCCTGGATTATGCTCAAGATTGTAATCAATAATATTCATTATTTCATCATAAGCGACCAGTATATCTTCAGTATCTTTAAGACCCGCATCGGCTAGTCTAATAAGGCTCTGCATATGCACAAGCAAAACATCTGCCTGGGTTTGTTCTTTCTCAAGTTCAATGGCATGTGATGTGAGTTGGTTGATTTCTTTGACGTTGCCCGGTCTTAATCTTGAAAGTTCAACAGCTTTGCGCCCGGTAACAAGCCCTTCGCGTGATGTTTCGGTATGACCCCAGTATTTAATTCTTTTGTCATATACCATCATAATGGTGTCAATCCACGCTTCACGTTTTACAGGATCTGTTTCTTCATTGTATTTCATTCTCACAAGAACAATACCGCGAAAAAATGTATTTTGCCTTGCTCCCGGGCAGTTCAGGAACACTTCTCTCCACGGCTCGTAAGCCATTGTAAAGTTTCTATGGCCATAATGTTCGGAATACAGAGAAATATTATTACGGCATTTAAGGCTATCCTCAGGCGTTTTGCCAAAAGGGAAGGGAGGTGGTGTTTTTTTATCCTGGAACTGATTTTCAGGCAGATTTGTTATTTCCGTGGTTTGTAAAAGGTTCTCCTGATGATTATTGTTTTCAATAGTTTTACCGGTTGAGAAGCAAAAGGGAAATACAGCTAGTAATACAATGATTACCGGTAGAATATTTTTTCTTTTCATGGGATATAATTTTAATGTGTTAGCTTCTCATCAGGCTGTTATGCGGGTATGTTTTCCGCAAAAAATTATTGTGCATTGACAGGTTCGTTATAATCAGGTTCTTCATCCGGTTCAAGATCAACAGAGAAAGTACCCCAGATTTCCTTTATGCTCCAGGTTGTAAAACGGTCATCAGATTCAAACCCCTGCCCATAAAGAACATCTTCGCCCGAAGTTACTTTTACAAATTTATCGCTATGAATTTTTTCGTTTTTCCTATCCCATATCAATTGCTCGGTATTGAGCTTCTCCCTGGTTTCCATATTTTCTACGACCACATCATTCCGCGCATCAATAAGATCGTCTTTTTCGTATTGTATAGCATATTTTGCAGTAATACGGGAGGTTTCATTCATGAACTCATCAAAAAACGACATAACAAAACCTTCGGGGAGTTCCATATAGGGTTCCTCGCCTTCGTAACGTTCCATCCTGGGAGCTTCCATGATCATTTGAACCTTTGCATGAGAACTGTAAAGTATCCGAAGGTTCTCTGCTGCTTCCACAGGCAATTCATCTTTCCTTGTAATGGTTTCGATTGTTTCCAGATCGGGGCTGCATGAAAAAAACATTGCCAGCCCTAAAGGGATGGCAATGTTTTTAAGGGCTATATGATACAATTTTTTTGTCATGGCCTGGGCCTTACTCTTGTAGTTTCATTGATCCAGCACTGTACCCTGTAAGTTGTTCCTTCATCAAGTCCGTGGAAAAACAGTTCTTCTCTGTCGGGGAAATACTGGCTGTAAGTGTTAATAAGGCTTGAAGCTCTTTCCTGAATCATAGGTTCCTGATCAACGTTGCGTGCCTGAATGAATTTATCAACAGCAGCCCAATAGGCAACTTTTTTTGTAAGATCATCGTCACCGCAAGCGCTGGCGCTGGCAGCATACATTTCACCGATAAGGATGTAAGGACGGCCGTTTTCAGGATCATAGGAAGATGCCTGAAGGGCGTAGCTTCTGGCCTGGCTGAACTGGCGTAAATTCCTGTAAGTGATATCAGCAAGGAGCATGAGAGCTCTGAATTTATCTGAATCATCAGTATACAGTTCTACGGCTTGTTCAAAGTATTCAACGGCTTCATTATAATTTTGGGCATTATTTTCAAGCCGCCCCATTAAAAATGCTGACTCAGCATTGGGTTTCAGCCTGTGAAGATTACGGGTTGCGTTGTAAAACAATGCTTCTTCAGTACAATCTGAATCATTGAGCATAGTTGTAATTTTTTCCAACAACTCAACATCTTCGGGGTTGGCCTCAAACCGGGGTTCAAAGAGTGTAATAATATTTTCGCATGTGGCAAAAGGTTCGAACATATTATCAATGTTGCTTTTTGCGGGTTCAAAAAACCTCTTGTCATCAGGATTATACTGTAGGTTATGATCAATGATATTCATTATTTTGTCATAATTAATCAGCACTTCATTAACATCTTTTAAGCCGGCCTCCACGAGCCTTACCAGAGTTTGCATATTAATTAACAAAACATCTGCCTGTGAGTTATTGCCATCAAGCTCGATGGAGCGTGTGGTTAATTCATGAATTTGCTGAATATTATTGGGGCGAAGCTGATAAAGATCTACAGCTTTTCGGCCCAGCACGTATCCTTCTCTGCCGAAGAACTCAATTCTTTTATCATGCACCATCATGAGGGTATCAACCCATGCATCGCGTTTGACAGGGTCGGTTTCCTCATTGTATTTCATTTTCACGAGTACAACCCCCCTGATAAAGATGTTTTGGCTGGCTTGCGGGCAGATTTCAAATGCTTCTCTCCAGGGTTCATAAGCCAGGTTAAAATTTCTTTGGTTATAATACTCCGTGTATAATGATAAGTTTCTGACACAAGCAATGCTGTCTTCTGGGGTTTTACCAAACCTTGGAGGTTTTTGCATTGTTTGTTCTGAAATATAAATATTTGCTTCCGTTAAAGAGAAATAATCCATATGGCCCAGATTCAACTCATTTGATGATTTTTCAAATGCGAAGCCTGCTGAAGCAAACAAAACAATCAGCGCAAATACCGATATGATCTTTTTTGTTTTCATTTTTGTGCTTTGGTTTTAAACTATAAACATATAATAACTTAATAACTTTAGTAGAACTTTCTTCTTACAAACCAGCGTTCATAAATATTTACTCCCAGGTTAAAACGGAAGAAGTTTTCGCTTATCAGATCTTCATTACCTGCACTTCTGCCGGAGTATTCAAATCCAATATTAACAGCCGACAAAGATCTTCTTAACGGTAAACCAACTCCAAAACTTATGCCAAACTCAGAAAAGTCAGCATTTCCATAGTTCAGGAATGATTGCCCGAACCGAAAACCGGCACGGTATTCCCATCTGCTTAGGAATGTAGAATAAGTTTCAATAGAAGGTTTGTGAATCATGCCAAATCTTACCTGCCATGAATCATTCAGGCTTTGCTGGGTGCCGTAAGAACTAAACTCACTCCAGCTTTGAGACTGGTAATCGACTCCTCCGCTCCATTGATTATTAATTTTAATAAAAACACCTGTACCAAAACTTTGTGGTATTTTCATTGTACCGGTACCACCTGAGATTACATTAATGGTATCCATACGATTATAAACCCCCGGCAGGTCTCTTAATATGTGTTGATTACGTGTAATATTAAGACTGGTTTGATTACTGTATGTAGCCCCGAGTATTATATTGCTGTTTTGCCCCAATGTTTGATCATATTGCAGACCGTAGGTCAACAATAGCCCATCGATATCATCGGTATATGACCATATGGTGCGGAAAAACCCGATACTGTCAGAACGGGCAATTTTTAATTCTTCGGATTTACCGAAAAGGTAGGCAACGTTAATACCGGCAGAAAGCCCATTGAACAGCTTAAATCCATGCCCGAGATATACCTGGTTTATACCGCCATTGCCCTCATAGAAATAATTTACCATGCCTACTTGCTGATCAGAATCTGATATTCGATACCCAACCTGGGAATAGGGCAATATACCTGCAGCCACACTCCACCATCGTGTAACAGGAAAAGCAAAATTGAAGTTCCCAAGCGATGAATAGGTTGTGATTTGCTCCTGATCGGCTTGCTTTTGCTGGTAAAGATGGGAGAAAACTGTTGCATCAAAAACAAAAGATAATGAATCCATTGCAGTGTATGACGCAGGATTTATATAGTTGATAGTGGTATTGCTCCTGAACCCCTGGGCTACACCACCTAAACCCATATTTCTGAATAATTCATTGCCCTTTAGCTCTCCCGGACCGAACATGGAATAGGGTGAGTTGATCCTTGCTTGTGCGTATGCATTGCCACAGAAAGATGCAGCAAAGACAAGAACAGCAGAAAACATTGTGTATACTAAAAGAAGTTTCTTAATACTTTTTAAGTTTGGCATTGTTAAAATTTAAAATTTCATTTAATCCTTTAAGGACTAAATTTTCGGTTGCAAATATCCTATTTTTTAGCTTTTTATCAAAGAAAAATATGTCCCCACCTCCGGCCACGATCTTTAAACTGCGAAAATTTTGACTATACTGGTCGATCATGCCATCAATTTCAGCAATACAACCATTTATTACACCTGATAAAATGGATTCTTTTGTGGTTTTTCCAATGAGGTAATCAATTTCTTGTTTTTTAACTAACGGTAATTTTGCGGTGAAAGTATTCATTGATTTAAGTCTCATATCTATTCCTGGTGAAATAGCCCCACCTGAATAATTACCTGCCTTACTCACAAACTCATAGGTTATACATGTGCCTGTTTGTATTACAAGAACATCGTCTTCCGGAAACATCTTCTTTCCATAAACGGCGGCAGCAAGCCGGTCGGGTCCAAGTGTTTTGGGGGAGGAATAGCCCATGTTTAATGGAACAGGAGTTTCCCCGTTCATGTACATCAACTCCATGCTTTTCCTTAAAACTCTTGCCAAAGCAGCAGTTGTACCCGAAACATCAGAAATAATGGCAAGAGACGGATTGTATTTATCTGTCATTTCAAAAACAAATGCCCAATCATTGTTACCCGACCTTGCCGAGGTAATTATTTCATTTTGTTCAAACAATGCAGCTTTTGTCTGGGTATTTCCTGCGTCTATAACGAGGTTGATGGACATACTTCTTATTTGATATAAAAATCCAGAGCACGAAGTTACGTAATTATTTAAGTCGATTCCATTTAATTGATACTTTTTATGAAAACCAGGATGACTTTATATAGCTGGTTTTGTGCAGAATTAATTCAAGTTATTTATCTGATCTGTTTTATAGAAACATTTGCTGTAATGTTTGTTTTTTCAACAGTGAAATAAAATTTTGGTCAAAAACGATAAAACAACTTGCCAGTTAAAAATGTTTGCGTAAATTTGCAACGTCAAAACGACGGGGTACCATAGCTCAGTTGGTAGAGCAACGGACTGAAAATCCGTGTGTCCCTGGTTCGATTCCGGGTGGTACCACGTTA
>SLOJ01000101.1 GCA_007132585.1 Bacteroidales bacterium
CAAGTTTAATAGCCAGTCTTTTAGTATTTGCCTTATCTCCACTTTTAATGACCTCATCGATTCTGGCGCAACAGGCATGGACCTTGCAGGACTGCATTGATCATGCCATGCGTCATAATCTTGAGATCAAGCAACAGGAACTTAATGAACAGTCGGGACAGTTTGATCTGGAGCAAAGCTACGCCAATTTTTTACCCACTTTAAATGCTGAAGCCTCTCAGGGTTTCAATTTTGGCCGTTCGGTCGACCCTTTTACCAACGAATTCTCTACAGAACGCATCTTGCGTCAGAATGCCGGTGCAAACTCCTCAGTGGCTCTGTTTGCAGGTTTTCAGAATGTAAACCATATGCGTCGCAGCATGTTGCGTCATACAGCATTGCGTTACGACACTGAAAGTGTTCGAAATGACATAACACTTAGTATTGCCGCAGCATTTATGCAGATTCTTTACAATGAAGATTTTCTCGAGACTGCCCGCCAGCAGGTGGAGCTTATCAGCCAGCAGCTCGAGCGCACACGCATTCTCTTTGAAGGTGGCACGGTTCCCAGGGGAAGTGTACTTGAAATTGAAGCACGTCTGGCTGAAGAAGAGGTAAATCTGGTAAATGCTGAAAACAACCTGCGACTTTCCTATCTTGAACTCATACAACTTCTCGACCTTGACCCTGCTGATGAATTCGGTATCGTTACTCCGGAAATAGATGTGATGGATCAGTTTATAATTCGGGATCCTGAGTTTGTATTCGAAAAAGCAATGCAAATTGAACCCACTGTACAATCAGCAAGCACGCGTATACACATGGCGGAAAGACTTCTGGCTATTGAGCGCGGAAGAATAAGCCCTTCACTTTACCTGGTAGGAAGCTTGGGTACAGGTTATTCACAGGCAAATGAACATCTGGTAGGAAGAGAACCCACCGGGCCTGAGCAAATCGGTTACCTGGAAGACAACACCCCGGTTTTCACTGACGGGTTTCAGAATATCTTTGAGCGCAAGCCCTATAATGACCAGATCAGGGACAATTTCAGCCGGTATATAGGTATTAACCTGAGGATTCCTATTTTCAACCGCTGGGATGTTCGCACCAGGATACAACAGTCCAGGGTAGAACTTGACAGGGCAAATAATCATTATGAACTCACACGCAATAACCTGAACAAAATTATTCAGCAAGCACATGCCGATGCCCTGGCCGCGTTCCAGAGATATCAAGCTACCACAAAATCTCAGGATGCATTTAATGAAGCCTTCAATTATACGCGCCAGCGGTTTGATCTGGGCATGGTAAGTTCAGTAGAATACAATGAGTCGCAGACCCGCCTGGCCAGGGCTGAAAGAGAAGCATTGCAGGCTAAATATGATTTTATCTTCAAAATGAAGATCATGGAGTTTTATATGGGGGAAGGGTTCAACATCTGATACCACACAAACCTTATACATTTTTACCCCTTCGTTACTATTTTAGTTTACCGGCAGGTATACCCTGTCGGTTTTTTTAATGTATTGTGCAAAACCTTAAACATTGCAATGTATTCTTTGTTATCATAACCTAAAGCAAATACATATGGAAAAACCAGCAATAACAAAATTCGAAATTCATCCTTTGCTCAAACAAAGATGGAGCCCGCGCTCCTTTACTGATCAATCTGTTACAAAGGAATCTATTCAGAATATTTTTGAAGCTGCACGCTGGGCACCATCAAGCAGCAACGATCAGCCCTGGCGCTTTATCGTAGGTTTTAAAGGAGATAAAACCTGGGATATGATCATGGAAACCCTTGTGGATTTCAATCAGAAATGGGCAAAACTTGCACCTGTTCTGGTTCTAAGCATAGGGAAAAAAATCTCTGATAAAAACGGCAAACCCAGCAGAACTTTTATGTACGATGTGGGCCAAAGTGTGGCACACATTACATTTCAGGCCATGTACGAAGGACTTTTTGTACATCAGATGGGTGGATTCAGTGCCCAAAAAGCTGCCGAGCTGTTTAAAATACCTGAAGACTACCAGGCTATAACTGCATTTACCATTGGACACAAAGGTGAACCCGAACTGCTGGAAGAAAATTTTGCTGACATGGAGAAATCAGAGCGAATAAGACGCCCAGCAGAAGATTCAGTTTTTTCAGAATCATTCGGCAATAAATCCAACCTTTTTTAACGATACAGGAGTTTATCTTATTTTTCCATTATTCTTTTTACTGCATTTTTTTTTAAAAAAAGAAATTTCAAGTTTATTTTTCATGCCCTTTAACCTTGTGCTAATTTAAACCGAACATTATGAGATTAGTGGAAGAGTTTAAGGGTTTTGCCATGCGGGGTAATGTTCCTGACCTTGCAGTTGCAGTTGTTATCGGTGCAGGGTTTGGCAGGATTGTCAACTCACTGGTAAATGATTTCATTTTGACTCCTCCTGGAATATTATAATGCGGAGTTGACATCAATGGTCTGGTCCCTGGAATTCTAATTAAAAGCTCCTTTTTAATAAGGGAGTTTTTTTTGGATTTTTTCTGCAGAATCTGTTAGCATTAAAAACAATCCTTTTTTTGTAGATTTGTGCCAAGTAAAAAAATGGGATGAAAAAACGTGCAAATTCAGATAAATGCAAGTCTTCCTGGCGCAGGAGGATGTACGAAATCATTTTCAAATCAGACACCTTTTACGGCAGGCTATTCGATGAAGTATTACTAGTGCTGATTCTTGCAAGCATAATCATTGTAATGCTTGAAAGCATAGTTGAGTTTCGGGCCCGAAACCAGGTTTTCTTGTTTTGGTCCGAATGGGTTATTACATCCATTTTTCTGATTGAGTACATTCTGAGAATCATAAGCAGCCCCAGGAAACGGAAATATATTTTCAGTTTTTTCGGCATCATTGATCTGCTGGCTATTCTTCCGGCTTTTCTTTCTTTAATAACACCCGGTTTGCAACCCCTTGTTGTAATCAGAGCCATTCGCCTGTTGAGGGTATACAGGATTTTAAAGCTCACGCGATATATAAAAGCCGGAAACGTGCTGTTAATCTCCATCAGGTCGAGTTTCAGGAAAATTTTCATATTCATGATTTTCGTGCTGATCCTGGTTTTACTGCTGGGCAGTATAATGTACGTGGTTGAGGATGGAAAAAATGGTTTTTACAGTATTCCGCTGAGTATTTACTGGGCTGTAATTACGCTTACAACAGTAGGTTATGGTGATATTGTACCCGTTACAGATCTTGGGAAGTTTATTGCAACCTTTATAATGCTTCTGGGTTACAGCATTATTGCCATTCCTACAGGAATTGTTTCGGCAGAAATTGCAAGGGGCAGAAATGACAAGATCACCACAATAATCTGTGATCATTGCAGCGAATCGGAACATCATGAAGATGCGTCCTATTGCAAAAACTGCGGAAATCCCCTATAAGTCTTTTGCAATCAAGTAAAAACCGCACTTTACATTATTTTGCGTTTTTGTATCTTTATCGCTGTTTCAAAGGCAAAAATCTCA
This sequence comes from Bacteroidales bacterium, assembly GCA_007132585.1. Lineage (GTDB taxonomy): Bacteria > Bacteroidota > Bacteroidia > Bacteroidales > UBA7960 > SKVR01. The sequence goes on from SLOJ01000101.1 coordinate 3,494, forward strand.
TATAGTGCAAAACAGTAAAATATCATTAGTTTTAGCATTTCTGTTCATTCACCTTGCGGTTTTTCAGACCATTTCGCCTGTAGTGGCTCAAACCCCAAAATATAGTAACGAGTTTCTTTCTATTGGTGTGGGTGCGCGGGCATTGGGTATGTCAAATGCATTTATTTCAATTGCCGGCGATGCAACTGCGGGTTACTGGAACCCGGCAGGGCTATTGAAAATTGAATCCAACATACAGGTTGCCCTTATGCATACCGAATATTTTGCCGGAATTGCTCAATATGATTATGGCTCAATGGCATTTAATATCGACGAAATTTCGGCTCTTGGTTTCTCGTATCTCAGATTTGGGGTCGATGATATACCCAACACAACAGAACTTATTGACTCAGAGGGTAATATAAATTATGACAGAATACAATCATTCTCTGCATCAGATAATGCTTTTATTTTTTCTTATGCCCGCCGGTTAAAAGATAACCTCGATTTAGGGGTAAATGCAAAGATTATACGACGCACCGCCGGTTCTTTTGCAGGGGCATGGGGTTTCGGGCTCGATGCAGGTATTCAGTATCAAATGGATGAATGGAATTTTGCATTGATGGGCCGTGATATTACATCTACCTTCAATGCATGGTCTTACGATCTTGATGACGCAATGCGTGAAGTGTTTACCCTTACCGGAAATGAAATACCTGAAAACAGCCTTGAAATCACTCTGCCACGTTTTATTATTGGCGCTTCACGAAGTTTCTTTTTTACTGAAACGTTTGAAATGCTGGCTTCTGTTGATCTTAATATTACAACTGACGGTAAACGTAATGTATTGATAAAAGGTGATCCGATAAGTATTGATCCGGCAATGGGCGTTGAATTAAATTACAATCAGTTAATTTTTTTGAGAGCAGGTATGGGTAATTACCAGCAATATTCAACTCCCGGTGAAAAATTCAGAAGGTCAATACAATTCAACATGGGTGTGGGTGTAGTAATAAGAGATATACTTGCACTGGATTACGCTTTAACTGACCTGGGTGATAATTCTATTGCACTGTATTCAAATATTTTTTCACTCAGGTTCAACATTAACCGGAGAGAAGATCAATTAAATGATTAACCAGATTTAAATAGAGTATTTGATATATTAAGAATATTATAATATTACTCTGAGATGCTTCGAAAACTGTTCGTATTAACAATCTGCCTTTCAATTGGTTTTGCCGCCAAAGCGCAAAACTATGGTAATGAATGGATACATTATGAGCAGCAGTACTTTGCCATCCCTGTTGCTGAGAAAGGGATATACCACCTGAAGTACAACACCATGCTTGAAGCAGGAATACCACTGGGTACTTTTGATCCGCGAAGTTTTCAAATGTTTGCCCGTGGCGAAGAAATTCCTCTGATCGTAAAAAATGAATCTTCAGGAGTTTTTCTTCCCGGCGATTATATTGAATTTTACGCAGACAAAAATGACGGCTGGTTCGATGCAGGATTTTATGAAAACGGAACCCGGCAACCCAACAGTAGTTACAGTCTAATTAACGATACAATAATTTATTATCTTACGTGGAATAACCTTCTCAACAACAAAAGATTTGAATTACAGGAAGACAATAATTTTTCAGGTTATACCCCTGCAAGCTGGTTTTGGTTTACCTCACGCCAGGATTATACATCTAACTACTATGCCGGCCAAACCAATAACTATGGTGTTACTCAACCCCAATACACTGAAACCCAGGGATGGTTTGATGCACCCCTGAACCTTGGGCAAAGCCGAACCAAAAATATTCCTACGCCAAACATATACACAGCGGGTCCGCAAGCCAATATAAAATTTGCCATTGCCGGAGCATCGAATTACCGGTTGTTAGATCCGGATCACCACCTTCAGGTTCAGTTTGCAGGCAATCTGATTGATACACTATTTGATGGCTATGCGCTGTTAAAATTCAGCAGTAATGTTGCTGCAAACAGTTTAAATCCATCCGGTACCCCGTTTGTTTTCAGTTCAATTAATTCATTGAATTCTCCCGTTGACCGAACTGCATTGTCATATATTTCGGTAAGGTATCCCCATACTTTCAATATGAGAAACCTGGGCAGTATTTCACTGGAACTTCCTGCATCTGCGGGCGATAAAACACTGATCAGTTTTACTGATTTTGGTGTGTCGGACCCCGAAAGTGTATGGGTTTATAATCTTACCAACAATGCCAAAGTTAAAGCTTTCTTCAGTGAAGATTCTCACAGGGCGCTTATTACAAATCCTTCACAGCTACGTGAGCTTTTTATTACTTCTGCATCCCGGATTAAAACGGTTAGCAACATTCATCCGGTAAACTCTGATCCCGATAATTTCGCAAAATTCCGCAACTTTCTATCTGCCGAAAACATCAACTCCGATTATCTGATGATCACGCATAAATCATTGATGAGTGCTGCAGAGAATTTCAGGAATTTCAGAAATTCAACAGGGTATAATGTTTTACTGGCAGATGTTGAAGAATTATACCATCAGTTTGCATACGGCATAAAAAAACATCCGCTTGCTTTAAGGCAATTTACAAAATTTGTCATTGAAAATTTTGATATCACTCCACGTAAATTATTTTTGATAGGAAAAACAAGGCCTGCTTCAGTTTACAGAAAAAATCCATCAGCCTATGCCGGTTCACTGGTACCATCTTTTGGCGATCCCCCCTCAGATATCCTTATAACATCAGGGATTGATAATAATGGTTATGCGCCGGCCATGGCTACAGGCCGGCTGGCAGCTCAAACCCCTGCACATGTTTCGCTGTATCTCGACAAGGTTGTTCAGTATCATAATGCCCAACAAAATCCGCAGGAATGGATGAAAAATATACTACACTTTGGTGGCGGATCCAGTATTTCTGAACAAAACGTGCTGGCATCATACCTCAGGCAATACCAGCAAACGGTTAAGGATACTCTGTTGGGTGCTTATGTAAGAACTTTTCTGAAAAGCTCTACCGACCCCATCCAGATCAACCAGTCCGACTCATTGAAACAGCTTATCAACAATGGAGTTAGCATAATGACCTTTTTCGGCCATGCTGCAGGTATCGGCTTCGATATGAGTATAGATTACCCGGGAGAGTACAGCAACTTTGGAAAATATCCTTTTCTGATAGCGAATTCCTGCTTCGCTGGCGATTTATTTTCAGGGTCGGTGAGTTCAAGTGAAGAGTTTGTAATTATTGCCGAAAAGGGAGTTATTGGATATCTTGCATCTACCGTTGCCACCGGAGCCTTTGAGTTGAACAGATATTCCAATGAATTTTTCCGGCAGATAAGTGCAAAAAATTATGGCAAGCCTGTAGGACATGCCATCAAAGAAACTATTAGTAATATCCAGACGCCGAATCAATATATTCGCAATGCGGCACTTTTAAAAACCCTGCATGGCGATCCTGCAGTTATAATTAACTCGCAGCCCAAACCCGATTACAAGGTTGAAACCAGCGATATTTTCTTTACCCCCAAAGATGTTACTACCGAAATTGACAGCTTCATGGTAAATATAATTTCCACAAACCTGGGTAAAGCTATAAGAGATTCAATGTTCATTAACCTTGAACGCCGTTTCCCCGATGGAAGCATTGAGAGTTACCAAAGGCGGATTTCAACAACTCTTTTCAAAGACACCATCAGGTTTAAATTACCTGTTGAAAGGCAATTGGGCACAGGCATAAATCAATTTACTGTAACTCTCGATGCGTTAAACCAGATTGATGAGCTAAGTGTGGTAAATAATACAGCTTCAAACAGCCTGTTTATTAAGTCTTCTGATATCCTTCCGGTAGTTCCGCACAGTTATGCCATCATCGGGCAACCGACCGTTACACTCAAAGCTTCAACAGGTGATCCGTTTATTAATGAAAAACACTATGTTTTTCAGATTGACACATCGGCAGCATTTACCAACCCTGTAAGTCAAACCCTTACCCACAAAGGCGGCGTTGTAAGCTGGACTCCTCCCGTAAGCCTGGCTGACAGCACCGTATATTTCTGGAGAGTAAGTCTGGACTCAATATATTCCGGTGAATACAACTGGCGAAAAAGCAGCTTCCAATATCTGTCCGACAAGGAAGGCTGGAGCCAGGCCCATTTTGATCAGTTTGAAAAAAACCATTATCAGTTTGTATTTTTTAACCGGGATAAAAGGATATGGGAGTTTGTAAACAATGTCAATTCTATACAGGCTCAAACCGGTATTTATCCGTATCTGCCCTGGAATGAGCAGTATATCAGGCAAAATGGTGTGATAGTGGAAGTTTTCTCTTGCCTGGCTGATGTGGGTAACGGAATGTATTTTGCCGTTTTTGATCCCGTTTCTGCTGAACCATGGGTAAGCCACAATACAGGTAATAATCTTGGACCCTATAATAACTTCCACTGCCGTGTTAGAGACATGTATACCTTCGATTATTATTCCACATCTCAAATCTGGCTTGAAAGGATGGAAGCTTTTATTGACACCATTCCGGAAGGACATTATGTGCTGGCTTTAAGTCATCGCAACCATAATGCCGAAAACTATCATGAAGGGCTTTACCTGGCCTTCGAATCTCTCGGAAGTGCCAACATAAGGGGACTTCAAAACAACACCCCCTATATGTTATTTGGAACCAAAGGTTCAACCATAGGTACTTCGAGCGAAGTAATAGGCTCTTCAATTACTTCTGTTATTCAGCTCAACGACAGTATTGTTACCAATTGGAACAAGGGTAGTATTCTTTCTGAGATCATTGGCCCGGCAAGCAAATGGGAAGCAGTTCACTGGAAACAGGGGAATTTTGACGGGCTGAAAACAGATTCGGTGTGGATGAATGTGATAGGAATCAATGCAGATGGTATCAAAGATACTCTATTGACAAATATTCCGCCGGAACAGGAAACCATTCTGCTTTCAGAGCATAATATAACAGCGGAGCAATATCCCTTTCTGCAGCTGATGGTAAATATGATGGACGATGAAAACCGTACTCCGGCACAAATGGAATACTGGAAAGTGATTTATGAAGGTATTCCCGAAACTGCTATTGATCCTTCGCGGCATTATGTTTATGAAAAAGACACTGTTTCTGAAGGAGATAAAATCATTTTTTCAACAGCAATACATAACATTAGTAATTATGATATGGATAGCCTGCTGGTAAATTACTGGATCATTGATAAAGACCGACAGATACATCCTTTGAATTATCCACGGCAGCGGCCCCATCCGGCAGGCGATATTTTTATTGACACCATTGAAGTAGATACCAAAGGTATAAGCGGCCTTAACAGCCTTTGGATAGAACTAAACCCAAACAATGATCAGCTTGAACAATACCATTTTAATAATATCGGTCAGATCCCTTTTTATGTTGAGAAGGATCGAACCAATCCCTTATTGGAAGTTACATTTGACGGCCGTCAAATCATGGATGGAGAGATCATTTCTGCCAATCCTTTTATCAATATTACCCTCAGGGATAATAATCCTTTTCTGGCTCTGAATGATACATCGCTGGTAAAAGTTTATCTCAGTACACCCATGAATCCTGAACCACAAAGGATCTATTTTTATTCTCATGGTAAAGAAAACATGAAATTCTATCCTGCTAATTTACCGGAGAACACCTGTAATGTTGAGTTTGAACCGGTTTTTGAACAGGACGGAACATATACTCTTCGGGTGCAGGCAACTGATAAATCAATGAATGAATCAGGAGATAATGACTATGTAATCAGCTTTGATGTAATCAATGAATCTACAATTACAGAAGTACTCAACTGGCCTAACCCGTTCAGCACTGCAACCCATTTTGTTTTTACACTTACCGGTTCGCGTCTTCCTACCTATATGAAAATACAGATCATGACCGTTACCGGGAAGGTTGTTCGAGAAATTGACATGTCGGAACTGGGGCCTATTCGTATTGGCCGCAATATTACCCGGTATGCCTGGGATGGTACCGATCAATACGGCGACCGGCTTGCCAACGGAGTATATCTTTATCGTGTTATTACAAATATTGACGGTCAGCAGGTTGACATCAATGCTACTTCTGCATCAAAATACTTTAAGCAAGGGTTTGGAAAAATGTATCTTATAAGGTAATTTCATATTTTTCAAGTCATATGAAATCTGTTTCAATATTATAGTATAATTTTCAATAATGATTCATTACCCCGCAAAAATATTAATCGCTTTTGGAGAAGCAGTTGATGAAAATAAAAAATTCATGTACTGGCTCATGAATAATGGGTATCCTGAACTGGCTGCCCTTGTTAATGGCATTCATACCAATGATGAGGCATTTGAATGGTTAATGAAAAACAAGTATCCTCACTTTGGCGCATTTATTAAGGCTGTTTGGGATGATAAGAAAGCACTGGGATGGCTCAAAAAAAACAAATTTGAGTTTATGGCAAAATTTGCAGAAGCATCAAATGGAAAAGAAGATGCGCTAAAATGGTTTCAGGAAAATGATCTGGCAGTGTTTATTATTCTCAGTAAAAAGATTCAGGCTTACAAAAAACGAAAAGAAGACGACCTTAGTGACTACCACAAAATACAATTCTAATCCGACAAACAAAAAAATAAGATTACATGAGTTACACGTATAATTATCCCCGCCCTGCAGTAACTGCAGATATTGTAGTTTTTAAAATGAACCCCGGTGAAAGACTGAGCATTTTACTCATCCAAAGAAAACATGAACCCTTTAAAGGAATGTGGGCCCTGCCCGGTGGTTTTCTTGATATGGAAGAAACTCTAGAAGAATGTGCAGCCAGGGAACTGGAAGAAGAAACCGGTATAAAAAAAATCAACCTTTACCAGCTTGAAGCCTTCAGCCAGCCCGACAGAGATCCGAGGCACCGAACCGTTACAGTTGCCTTCTGGGGATTTGCTGATCAAAAGGTTAAACCTATTGCACAAAGCGATGCCCGGGATGTAAAATGGTTCGATATCTCAAAACTTCCCGATCTGGCATTTGATCATGAAAAGATCATAAAAAAAGCCCTTAAAAGGGCTTTGGAAATTATTGCTGAATAAAAAACATCAGTAAAGGGTTTTTAAAATTGCCCTTACAATATTTTCAGCACCTTCGCCGATCTCAACAATATTGGCATCAAGCATATAGCATGGTGTTGTATACAGGTTGTTTTTCGCATCGATGACCACCTCTCCGTGACCGGTGCTTTTATGGTTTGCTCCCATTTTTTCTACGGCGCCGGCAGTATCTTTATCCTGTCCTATGGTAAGTTCAACATCACCCAGTATCTTTGCCACCAACACGGGAGAAATGCAAAGTGCGCCTATAGGCTTTCCGGCTTTGTGCATAGCCTTGATAGCTTTTTCGGTATCCGGATTAACTTTACAATCAGGTCCATCAAATGCAAAACTGGAAAGGTTTTTGGCTACCCCAAATCCTCCCGGGAATAAGATTGCATCAAAATTTTGGGCATTGAAATCAGCAAGTGGTTTTAAGTTGCCACGGGCTATGCGGGCAGCTTCAACCATAACGTTACGCTTCTCCTTCATTTCATCTCCCGTAAGATGATTGATCACATGGTGTTGCTCAATGTCAGGGGCAAATAATTCGTATTCTGCTCCCTGCTTTTTAATCTGATACATACTCAGTGTGGCTTCGTGAATTTCTGCACCATCATATACGCCGCATCCTGCCAAAACAACTGCAAATTTTTTCATCTTCATAATTTTTTGAGTTTATAAATTAATTAAGATAGTCTAAAAGGTTTTTTATAGTCAAACAAGTAGTGATCTTTAACAAATTTAAAACTATACCCATGAAAACCCAAACTTTATGTCTGAATATCTCTTAAAACAGCAAAATATGGTTACTCGTATCTGAGGGATGTTACCGGGTCCTTTTGTGCAGCTTTCTTTGCAGGCATATATCCGAAAATTATTCCGATACCAGCTGAAACCACAAAGGATAATAGTATGGATGAGAATGAAACTATGGTAAGGATATCCGTAAACTGCATTATAAGCCTTGATATGGCAATTCCCATGAATACACCGATAAGACCTCCTGTAATACTTATTAATACGGATTCGGAAAGAAACTGGAATACTACATCCGTTTTTTTGGCACCTATGGCGAGTCTGATACCTATTTCACGGGTTCTTTCCATAACAGATGCCAGCATTATATTCATTATACCAATACCTCCAACAATCAATGAAATGGCAGCAATAGCCCCCAAAACTATGTTGAAAATATCTTTAGCCCTCTGCTCCTGCTGAAGCAATAATTCGGGTACAATAATCTCAAAGTCTTCCACTCCATAATGCCGTCGAAGGAGCATTCGCTGGATCAATTCTGATGTGGAGGTAAGTAATTCTGAATTATCTACCTGTACAACAATACGATCAAGTTGATGGTAGCTTTTGGGTGCAGGCTCTGTCTCTTCTGCTGCATTACCTGCTACAACAACCCTCGCCCGACCTCTCCTGCCGGTTCTGGTGCGTTGCTGTTCTACTTCAGTAATTGAAACAGCAGCACGATCAAGATATCTCAGCAAAACTGTTTGAACCGGCACATAAACCAGGCTACCATACTCACTTATCCCAAGTTTTTCAACTGACTGATCCCCTGTTATTCGATCTTCAACTACTCCCATTACCGTTAACCAGTTGTTTCCTACCTTTATTTGCCGGCCTACAGGATTAATATTCCCAAAAAAAACTGCGCGTACCTGGTTACTGATAAGACATACCGGGGCTCCTGTTGTTACCACATCATCAGAAAAAGAGGAACCGTAAACAACATTGAGACCGAACAGCTCAAAGTGTTCAGGGTTAACTCCGGCTATCCTTACAGGTCTTCGTATACCCTGGTGAAATCCAAAAGTACTAATCTCCAGTTCGGGACTAACCCGCTGTACACTGGGGATAATATCTTTTATACTGTAAGCATCATTAAGCGTGAGACCCGGTGAAAAACGCCCCTCCCATAATTCCTGTTGACTTTCATCATCAGGAAATACAGGCCTGATAATAATATTATTCACCCCCACAAGCTTCATCTGATCAAGAATTTCCTGGCGGGCACCTGTACCAATTGCCAGCATGGCAATTACGGCACCCACCCCGAAGATGATTCCCAGGGCAGTAAGCATCGACCTGAATTTGTTGGCAAAAACAGCATCCAGGGCAATGTTAAGGTTGTAAATATATCTTTGAGATTTAATCATATGCTTACAGCTTTATAATTCAATAAGACGAAGCTCTTCAGGATCTCCTGGTATATTCAGATATACCATTTCGCCTTCATTTAAGCCTTCATGAATGATGATCTGGTTATCATTACGAAGACCTGTTCGTATCTGTTGTCTGACAATTCGGTTTTGCTGATCTTTGAAAACATAAGTAAGCGTGTCCAATACATGAATTGCTTCCAATGGAACATAAAGTACATCCTGTTCGGTATGAGTTATGATGGTATTTTTTGTGGTCATGGCAGGTCGCATAATAGTATCCGATTCATTGATAAGTATTTTCACTTCAAATACCCTTGCATCCTGATTAGGCCTTTGTTCGCCAATATTGGCAACTTCTGTAACCACCCCAGTGAACCTTCTGTCGGGGAAAGCATCTACAACCACCTCGGCCTTCTGATTAACTGAAACCTTACTTATATCAACTTCATTCACATAAGTACGGCTCATCATAACCGAAAAATCCGGCAAAGTGGCTACAATGTTATCCCAGGTACTGATCTGTGATCCCACAGTAACTTTTGACCCATCCCATTGTCTTCGGTATATTACCATCCCATCCTTTGGGGCATATATTACAAATTCGTTGAGCACATCCAGCAACTGATCATAGCGTCTTTGTACCTGATTAAGGTTGGCAGTTACCTCACGCATTCTTGCCCTTGTCTGTTCTAGCCTGAGTTCATAATTGTGTGAAGCCTGGTTATAGGCTCTCAATGCTTTATCCATATTGATTTCGGCCTGTCTGATAGCTGCAGGTGGTTCATAGGAAGACTGTTCATAAGCTATGCGTGCTTCCTCGAGAGCAAATTCAAGATTTAGCAGCTCATTCCGTGCATTGCGTAGCTCCATTGTGGTGTCGAGCCGGGTTTGAATAAAAGTACTTTGAAGTCTTTCCAGTTCGGTTTCACGATCCTGCAGCCTGTTGGAAATCTCCGTACGGTCAAGGGTAGCCACCCAATCTCCAGCTTTAACATTTGTTCCTTCAGGTATAAGCTCACTGATTTGGACATTCCAAAGGCCAACGGTGCGCAATCCTGATGGACCCTGAATATTCTCTGAATTCTTTGTTTCCAATTCGCCACTGGTATATACACTAATATTGAAGTTACCTCGTTCAACAGGAACTTTTATGTTTTCAGGACCCACCGCCTCAGACCTAAGGATTAACCAAAGAGCCCCGAAAATTACAATCAATGATGGAATTATTATAAGCTTTTTGTTTCGCATGGCATACATTTAATTTAGTATTTTTTCAAAAGTCAAAATTATCTGAATTTTCCGGTTTTTCATTCTCTTTATAACGATGAGGATATAATTTATAGTTTATTAATAACCATTGAGAACCAGTTGAAATTAAACTTTTATTTTAATTTTTTTGATAACTTATCATACTGTTAATCAGTATCTTGAAAATACTTTTTGCATTATTTCCTGTTTTTTTTGTTAAAGTTTTGGATTTCTTATTTTATTTTATTTATCTTTGGTCTAAATAAAAATAAGCAAATCTAAAAAACCGTTACCTATGAAAAAATACATTCTAACATCCCTAATGAGTTTACTACTGATTGCGAGCAGCAGCATTTTGCTTACGGCAACAGAAACAGAAGAAAAAGAAAATAAAAAAGCTTCTGCATGCTGTGCAACAGCACAAACGGCTGAAGTTGAGCAAACATCCGAAGCCAAAAGCGCATGCGCGTCTACTGCTGAAGCTACAGCCAAAGCTACAGAATGTGCAGATAAATCAAGTGCTGAGGCATGCTGCTCTGACAAATCAACCAAAGCTGAATCTGCCGGTGAAGATGTTCAAATGATTCAAACAAGTAATACAGCAACATCAGGATGTGCAGGCTCTGCAACAACTACAGCGAATAGCCCGGCACCAGGTGAATGCACCAAATTGCCATCAGGTATCAGATCGCAACAAGCAAACAGTGACAAATAATAAAATTCCCTCTTAATCTAATCTCCAAATACTGTGCTTTTTTCCCTGGCTTCTCCGGAAGCCGGGGTTTTTTTATTTAAAAGAATTTTGTAAATATATAATCCATATCCTGTTATATCTGTCATTAAAAACAACCTAAAACCCTATCTTTGCTGAAAATATTTTACACAATGGAAACATCAAAAACCATTTACCTCGGAGGCTATCGGACGCACGCAACCCATCTGCTCTCTTCCCAAACTATTATTACCGATGCCCCTGTTGACAATAACGGAAAGGGTGAAGCCTTCTCACCCACTGATCTGGTGGCAACATCACTTAGCAGCTGCATGCTCACTATCATGGATATAACAGCTGTTAATAAAGGATTTTCTCTTAAAAGGGCTGATGTAACTACAACAAAGGTCATGGCGGCCAACCCGCGCAGGATCAGTGAAATAATTATTGATTTTGATCTTTCCGGAGGCAATTATACTGATAAGCAGAAAAGCATCCTGGAAAACGCTGCCAGACATTGTCCGGTGGCAAAGAGTATACATCCGGATATCATGGTAAAAACCACATTTAATTATTAAAACAATTATGCAAAAAGAACTCAGCCCGGGAATAAAAGGAAAAATTGAAATACTGGTTACGCCCGATAATACTGCCAGAGCTTTTAGTTCAGGCACCGTTGATGTATTTGCAACTCCTGCCATGATTGCACTCATGGAAATGACTGCCCAAACCAGCGTAAGTGATTGCTTGCCTGTAGGTTATATAACAGTTGGTTCAGAAGTAAAAGTAAAACACATAAAGGCAACACCTATCAACAAAATGGTATGGGCTTTTACAGAGCTGATTGCTATTGAAAACAAAAAGTTAATTTTTAATGTGGAAGCACACGATGAAAACGGTAAAATTGGATTCGGTACTCACGTTCGATACATGGTAGAAGAAAAAACGTTTCTGGAAAATTTGTAAATACATCTGATCATCTTTTATTGCTTCCCCCGATTTTCATCTCGGCCCCTTTCAGATGATCATTCCTGCCCCCAACGTTTCATGTGTGGCCTCATCAATAAGTATCACACTTCCGGTAATACGGTTTATCTGATATTTATCAATAAAGAAAGGTTGTGTGGTTCGTATGGAAATGCGCGCTATATCGTTCATTCCCACTTCAAAATCATTTTGAATACGGTGCAATGTATTTACATCAATTTTATAGTGTACCCTCCTGATTATGCACCGTGCATCTTTGGTCGTGTGTTTTATGGCATATTTACCGTTTGGGTTCATTTTCCGGGGATTCATCCAGCATACCATGATATCAATGTCCTGGCATGTTTGGGGTTTATTGTTTTCACGAACTATCATATCACCCCGGCTGACATCCAGCTCATCATTAAGGCGCATGGTAACTGACATTGGAGCAAAAGCTTCTTTAACAGGGCCCTCAGGACCATCAATGGCTTTTATTGTGGTTGTAAATCCTGAAGGCAGGACCATTACTTTATCTCCCGGTTTAAAAATACCCCCTGCAATACGACCTCCATAACCTCTATAACCATGATATTCGTCGCTTTGTGGTCTTATTACATATTGAACCGGGAAACGGCAATCAACCAGGTTCAGATCACTTCCAATATGAATAGTTTCCAGTAAATACATAAGACATGGCCCACCGTACCACGACATTTTAGTTGATTTTTCAACAACATTATCACCATGCAGCGCACTAATTGGTATAAACTGAATATCCTGAATATTCAGTTTGGATGCAAATCCCTGAAAATCTTTTTTTATGGTTTCAAAAACTTTCTGGTCATAATCAACCAGGTCCATTTTATTGATGCAAATAACAAGGTGCGGTATACCAAGCAAAGAAGCAATAAAAGCATGTCTTTTGGTTTGTTCTATCACTCCCTTACGGGCATCAATAAGAATAATGGCAAGATTGGCCGTTGATGCTCCGGTAACCATATTACGGGTATATTGCACATGCCCCGGGGTATCGGCAATGATAAATTTTCTTTTGGGAGTGGCAAAATACCGGTACGCCACATCAATTGTGATACCCTGTTCCCTTTCAGCCCTTAATCCATCAGTAAGAAGAGCGAGATTTACATGTTCTTCTCCTCTCCTTTCACTGGTAAGCTTTATGGCCTCATACTGGTCTTCAAAAATGGACTTGCTGTCATAAAGTAAGCGGCCTATCAAAGTGCTTTTCCCATCATCAACACTACCTGCTGTTGTAAAGCGCAGCAACTCCATATCAAGATAAGCATTGCCGTTATTTCTGTTCATATTCTGTATTTTTCCTTAGGTTAACTTTGTGCTGTGGCAGCAGATCTCATTTACCAGGCTGATCATGTTTATAGATAAATTTGATATTACCTGCCAGGCAATTGCATCATTTTAAAAATATCCTTCTTTCTTGCGATCTTCCATTGAAGTCTCCGATCTTTTGTCATCGGCTCTTGAGCCCCGCTCGGTTTGTCGTGCAGCCGCCACTTCAAGAATGATCTCTTCAATGGTTGCAGCATTTGATAAAGCAGCTCCGGTACAGCTCATATCACCAATGGTTCGGAATCTAATCTGCATTTTTTTCCATTTCTCGCCATCCTGCAGTTTAATGTATTCACTTTTTGCAAGCAAAACTCCCTTGCGATCCACACATTCGCGCTCATGAGAAAAATAAAGTGATGGAATTTCAATTTTTTCAAGTAAAATGTATTGCCATACATCCATTTCTGTCCAGTTACTCAGCGGAAAAATCCTGAAATGTTCACCCAGATTTTTTTTACCATTGAATAGGTTCCACAGCTCCGGGCGCTGGTTTTTGGGGTCCCACTGTCCAAACTCATCACGGTGCGAGAAAAAGCGCTCTTTGGCCCTGGCCTTCTCTTCATCTCTTCTTCCACCACCCATGGCAGCATCAAAGCCATGTTCTTCGAGCGAATCGAGTAAGGTAACAGTTTGCAGGATATTCCTGCTGGCATTTGCCCCGGTTTCTTCTACCGCCCTGCCATTATTTATGGAATCCTGCACACTGCCCACGAGTAGCCTTGCGCCGATCTTATTAACCAGGTTATCTCTGTATTGAATTGTTTCGGGAAAATTATGGCCGGTGTCAATATGCAACAGCGGGAAAGGCAGTTTGGCCGGTTGAAATGCTTTTACAGCCATATGAAGCATTACTATTGAATCCTTCCCTCCGGAAAAAAGCAGTACCGGTTTTTCAAACTGAGCAGCTACTTCACGAATCACAAAAACAGATTCAGCTTCCAGTTCCCGCAAATGACTCAGGTTGTATCTTAACATTCTATCCTATTTATTTTTTGGTTATTATCGGTAAAATAAAATCAAGAAATTGCCTTACAAGTTCCTTTTTAGAAAAATGTTCCGTATTCAATTCAAGATCGGGCTTCTCCGGAACCTCGTAAGGTGAATCAATACCCGTAAAATTCAATAACCTCTTTTGACGGGCTTCCTTATATAATCCTTTGGGATCTCTGCTTTCACATAAACCCAGCGGGGCATTTACAAATACTTCAATATAATCTTCGGGTCCGATTATCTTTCTGGCAAGATGCCTGATATGGTTTGTGGGCGATATAAAACAATTAATAACTACAAATCCGGCTTCCAGGAAAATTCTTGACAAATGTGCAACACGAAAAATATTTTGTAATCTGTCTTCCATAGTAAAACCCAAATCGCGGTTAATTGTAGCTCTCACAATATCCGCATCGAAAACCTGGGTTAAAAACCCCCGGTTTACAAGCTCTTTTTCAATATCAATCGCCAATGTGGTTTTTCCCGAACCGGAAAGCCCTGTCATCCATATCACTTTACCTATCTGATTAAGAATACTCTCTTTCTCAGGTCTTTTTACGAATGGATTTGACTCCCATCTTATGGTTGACGTTTTCCTGGCCATTCAAAAGTGAAATTTGAAATATGTTAAAACAATTGCTTAATTGTTAACCATATACAATTTGCAAATGTATAAAATTCCATCGATCGAAAATCAAAATAATATAAGAGCCTTGCTGATATAAATTAATTGGTGTTATTGGATTATCTTTGTCTTTTATTGCAGTTCTTTTAAAGAATTCTTTATTGTGTTAAATCTGCAAAATGATGTTTTATAACCTGCTTAAAACATGTTGCTGATTTTCCTGAAACTGAAGTAATATGAAATTTATTTCCACAATTATTTTGAAGTTAATGGGCTGGCGGATTACCCACGATATGCCGGCTGGAGTTAAGAAAGCAATAATTACAATGGCACCCCATACCAGCAATTGGGATTTTGTAATTGGCAAGCTTGGTTTTATGTCACGTAATATTAGTGCGAAAACCATCATCAAAAAAGAGTCATTCTTTTTCCCCTTAGGTATAATATTGAAAGCCCTTGGCGCAATACCCATGGATCGCGGTTTCAGTACAGGTACGATCAAAAAAATAACAAAAATGATGGGTGAAGCAGATAGTTTTTTTCTTGTAATTACGCCTGAAGGAACACGAAAAAGAGTAAAAAACTGGAAAAAGGGATTTTATTTTGTGGCTGAACAGGCAAAAGTGCCTATTGTCATGGGCTTTCTCGACTACAGAACAAAAACCGGAGGATTGGGTCCTGTTATTTATCCGACCGGTAATTATGAAGAAGACCTGAAAAAAATTCAGGATTTCTACAGAGATAAACTTGCCAAATATCCTGAAAACTTTAACCTCACCCCAGAGTTGGATCAGGAATAAAATAAATTATCATTGAACGTTTTATTGACTTAGGGATAAGTTACTGACTTTTATCCAATTTGCTGAAGTAGGCATCTAAAAGTCTGCGGGCTGCCTGATAGGATGTAAGCCGGTTATCATTCAGCATTTCAAGAACATTGTCGGTAAGCGCTTTCACATGCGGGTTTTGATAGAAATTATCTGACAGTTTCTGCTGAACGGTTTCATACATATGATATTTCTGCTGGCTTTGTCTTTTCTTTTCAAAAAAACCGTTTGATTTCACCTGGCCGGCATAAGCCATAATCATTTCTTCAATTGTATCAATGCCTGTTTTCATCAGTGATGAGCAGATCTCGACTTTTGGGGTCCATCCTGAAGGTGTGGGTGGAAACAGGTGCAGTGCATTCTGGTATTGCACCCTGGCTTTTTGTGCATTGATCAGATTATCACCATCGGCCTTGTTGATGACCATTCCGTCGCACATTTCCATAATTCCCCTTTTTATTCCCTGGAG
>SLOJ01000136.1 GCA_007132585.1 Bacteroidales bacterium
AATCCGTCACCTTTAATAATGCAATGATGACTAATGTCTTCATAGGGTCTGAATCGATTTCCATCAATGATTAGCAGACCGGGCCTGGTTTTTAGTTTTTCAATGGCACGATGCATGGCCATGTAAGATGCATTCAGGATGTTATATTTATCAATTTCATGATTATCAGCCATGGCAACTGCCCAGGCAAGGGCTTCTTCTTCTATTTGCTTTCGCAAAGTTGATCTTCTTATTTCTGAAAGTTTTTTTGAATCATCCAGGTATTGCAATAAATCGTCTGAAGGCTTAAGGGGAAGGATGACTGCAGCAGCAAATACCGGACCTGCCAGGCAGCCTCTTCCGGCTTCATCAACCCCGGCTTCGGACTTACCATTATTTCCCCAAGATATTTTCAGTGGAGCATTCTTCATCAGTTTTGTGTTAGGGAAAGGAATATTTCCAGGTAATGCTCTTTTTGTGAACGGAACGAAAATCTTTCTTCTACGGTTTTTCTTCCTGCCTCTCCAATTTTTTTCCGCAGATCAGCATCTTCAATGAGCTGAGAAAGGACATGCTCCCATTCTTCGGGTCGATCAGCAAGAAAACCATTTTTGCCATGCGATATGATTTCATTGTTCACCCCAACAGACGACATTACTGCAGGCTTTTCCAGTGCCATGTATTGCAATCCTTTGAAACCACATTTCCCCTTTGACCAATCGTCATTGGGAAGGGGCATGATACCGATATCTATGGCCGACAGATCTTCCACTTCTGTTTCCCTTGTCCATTTTAGTTTTTCAAGCCCTTCAAGTTCTTCGTTGAAAAACTCATCGCTTATCATACGAAAAGAAACTTTTTCACCGTATTTTTTTCTGAGCTTTTTCAGTACAGGTACCGCCAGCGAGAAGTGTTTAAGAGTGGTTGATGAACCTGTCCATCCGATTACTATATTATCTTTTTTTGTATCATTTCTGCCTGAAACATATAGATTGGTGTCGATAGTTGTCGGAACAATAAATACATTTTGGTTATATTGCCCGGCATAATCAGCAAGAAATTGATTTCCCACAATACATGCATCGCACATTTTAATGATCTCTCTGGTTTTAGATGGTCTTTTTAAAAAGGCCAGTCTGCGGTTTCCGATGGAGGTATCACGCAGCCAGATACTGTCGTCAAAATCTACCAGCATTTTTATACCGGCTTTCTTTATTCTTTTCTCAAACCAGGTGATTCCCAGCATATGTGCCTCCCGATACAAAAAAACCAGATCGTAATCGTGTATCTTTTTCAGATCATTCCATCTTTGCTGCAGGCTTTTTATAAGAAACCCTGTTTTGGCCAGGTAACTTCCTTCCTTATAAAAAATGATATCATCCTTTTCATTAATGAGGTATGAAATATGACATTCAAATCCTTTTTGTTTCAGATAATCAAGATATTGTTCAAAGCGGAATCTTTGCCCGGGCGATCTGCCCGGACGGTGTGCTACCATAAATAATATCTTTTTAGGATGTTGCAAACTTCTAAAATGCTAAATAATTTACATTCACAGAAAAATCTTTAATAAAGGCTGTGTTTTCAGGATGGATTTTCTTGATCATTACTTCGGGTCTTATCAAACTTAAACAAAAATAAAAATTAATTTCCATTACAGTCGTGCTAGCTTACCTATCAAAAGCAATAATATGAGTAAAGTAAAGAAGAATTCATTCCAGAAAACTTTTTTATTTTCCTGAAAAAAATATGCCAGTATAGCTGCCAACGGCGGCATGATAATGGCCTGATGCAGATGCACCTGTTTCCCCGCGAAGGGTATAGTAATCAAAGCAATGAGAAAATATGTAAGCAAAACCTGAAATCTTTTTCGTATTCTCACAGGCTTATCCCGCAAACCCCCTAAATAAGTACGTAAAATTGCCACGAGGGCTACCGTGCCAATTACTCCAATAGATGCCCAGCCAATAGGTACAATGTCAGATAAACTGAATTCTGATAAAACTATTTGCAGACTGAATAATTCAGATATTTTTTCAGCCAGCATGTCATACCAGAAATAATACAATGCCAAAAACAGGAATGGTGTAAAAAAACCAATTATAGCTGCAAGGATCCCGCGTATATTTAAGAGATAATAAATGGCCAGGGAGGCCAGCAGGAGTAATACAAACCATAATGATGGCAGATAAAACAGTGCTGCAATGCTAATGAAAAAACCTACATTAAAAACCTCAAGAAACACATCATCTTCATTAAATACATCGAAAATCTTATCCAGACTTATGATAAGAAAAAAGTTGGCAAACCATATGGCATGGAGCCCCATCAGGCTGAAGCTGTTGCTCATAAGCACAATGTAAAAAAGAGCGGGAAGTTGGGAGTTTCTGTCAACCAGTCCTTTATCTGTTATTACCCGGTTAAACATATAAGCCTGAATGATCATGAGACTAAAACTCAGCAATACACTCCAGAACCGATGCTGATCAAAAAAAACAGCAATCCAGTAATATAAAGGTGCAGCATTTTTACTGGTCAGGGCTACTGAATTGTACATTAAAAAGGCATCTGACCATAACACCAGGGCTATTACGGGAAGTAAAAAAAATAAGAATGGATGCTTTTCCTTGAACTTTCCTATAAGCATAAGGATGGTTTAATTTTTCAGGTCTTTACCAATGTCTTTTCTGTAGAATTTATTTTTGAAACTGATCTTTTCAGCATTTTCCATGCTCATTGCAATGGCTTTATCCATGCTGCTGTGCATCGAGGTTACTGCAATAACCCTTCCACCCGAAGTAACGATACTTTCATCCTTTTTCAGGGCACCTGCAAAGAAAAGATTACTGTTTTTTACTGCATCAAGGCCGCTGATTTTTATCCCTTTCTCATAACTCCCCGGATAACCGCCTGATACAAGCATAACTGTAACGGCAAATTCAGGACAAAAGGCAGGAACATATTCGTTTAATGTACCCAAAGCAATATGCTGCATCATTTCCACCAGATCGGAGTTAATGCGGGGTATTACTACTTCGGTTTCCGGATCGCCCAGACGAACGTTATACTCAATTACATAAGGGTCGCTATTTACGTTCATTAATCCCAGAAAGATAAATCCTTTATAAGTGATATTTTCTTTATTGAGCCCGTCGATGGTAGGTTGTATGATACGTTTTTTAACCTTTTCGAAGAAAGCAGCGTTAGCAAAAGGCACCGGTGAAACTGCTCCCATGCCGCCGGTATTGGGTCCGGTATCTCCTTCTCCAATGCGCTTGTAATCTTTGGCTTCAGGAAGCAGTATCCAGTTTCTCCCATCAGTAGCCACAAAAACAGATACTTCAATACCCTGTAAGAACTCCTCGATGACAACCTTTTCCGATGCTTTTCCGAATGCTTTGTTTTTGAGCATCTGCTTCAGGGTGTCGATGGCTCCGTCCAACGAATTTACAATCACAACACCTTTTCCTGCTGCAAGGCCGTCTGCCTTAAGAACATAAGGTGGTTTCAATGTTTCCAGGAAATCAACTCCTTCTTCGTAGCTTTCGGCAGTAAAACTTTTATAGGCTGCTGTGGGGATGTTGTATTTCGTCATAAACTCCTTGGCAAACTCCTTGCTTCCTTCAAGCATGGCACCGGCTTTATCAGGCCCTATCACCATTACTCTGCGGGTTTTCTCATCCTGGTTGAGAAAATCAGAGATACCGTTAACCAGCGGATCTTCGGGGCCCACCACAACCATATTTACACTGTTTTCGGCAACAAACCGGGCAACAGATTCAAAATCATTGGGGTTGAGATTTACATTGGTGCCGCAAAATAGGGTTCCGGCATTACCAGGTGCAATGAAAAGTTTGCTGCAAATGGGGCTCTGGTCAATTTTCCATGCCAGGGCATGTTCGCGCCCGCCCGAGCCTAAAAGTAGTATGTTCATCAGGAGAAAAGGTTTTTGTTAAAACAGGCCAAAAGTACAAAAAAATGTGTGGATTTGTACAGATTAAGGCTAAGGAGTTGATAGGTTTATAGGTTTTTGAGTTAGTGAGAAAATAAGAAAGTAGGAAAATAAGAAAGTAAGGAATTAAGAAGTTGAGAAATTAAGCTTATACAGACCAGTTCCCCCTTTCAATTGGGGTCAGGGGGATGTTGGCTGGTTTAAAAGCTGATAAGTTTGTTCAAACATATAAGATTGGAAAGGCTATCCTTATATGCCTTATATGGTAAAAAGCCAAAATAGCCGCGATGGCACAAAAGTTTTACTCTCGCAGAGCCGCAAAGACGCAGTTTTAAAAATCACTATGTGATTTTTTGAGAACCAGAGTTTAAGAGATTGCATCCCTCCAATCAATCCGAAATCCGAATATCGAAATCCGAATATCGAATATCGAAAATAGAAAAATGAAAACTTAAGACCTTACTTTCTTATCTCCAATAGCTTAGAAGCTTAATAACTAACAACCTATCAACTTATAAAACTATCAACCTAGAAAACATCCCCCTCACCCCCTTAAAAGGGGGAATGGGCCGGCAGAAGCTCAACATCTCAACTTCTTAACCTCTTAATTCCTAACTTTCTGATTTTCTCACTTTCTTAAAAACCCATTACCCGTTACCCTTTACCGATCACCACTTTTTTCCGGCAAATACTTCCAGTACCTTCGCGGCATCATTCGTGTCATTTGTTTTTTATTGCTGCGTTGTTGTATGTTGATTGAGTCATAGTAGCTTTGCCACAGTTTCAGGTAATGATTTTCCTTTTCATCTTTTACTTTTTGGGGAAGTGTTCCGGTTTCAAAGTCTGCAGCTGGATTCTCAATCTGCACTTCACTTACATTCTCCTGATCATAGTAGATTCCGTATTTCCTGCGCGTATCATAAATGACCCACCGCTGGTCGGCATAGCGGCTTTTGAAATGGGGAACAAGCAGAGGGAGAATGTCGTGATCAGGATCGATGGGTGCAAAATAGATATTATCAGCCGTTTGCTGGAAACGCACAAAGCCATGGAATCGGTGCACTTCCTTTTTCACCTTCCTGGCGGTCTGCACCACTTCATAAACATCTTCATCCAGCATGTTCTGATAAAAATCGGTGTGGTTTGATGTGAATATCTTTCTCAGGTAGCGCCACAACAGCATTTCCACACGGGGCAATTCCGACATGAACGCCACGTGCACCATGCGGGCATTCTTTGGCGATGTTTTTTTGATCAGGCCGTTCCATACCCTTTCGGCTTTTGTTGTATCGGTTTCCACACGTATAATTTCCGAAAACAGATCCTGCAAAGCTTTTCCCTCCGCAAAAATCTCCTGTGGCTGCAGTTTATTTTCGAAGGCATAAAAAACCAGGCTCAGGAAGCCATCGAAGGTACCGTCGTATTGGAGTTTGATGTCTTTCATTGGCTGAGCTTTTTCATGCGGATGTACGAAGTTATGGGATTATGGTGAAGTTGAGACAGAAATTTTATCCCGAAGATCAATATCTGTTTTTTGTAATATTTTCAACAAATCATATGTTTTCAACGGCTATACTGTTATTTTTGTGAATTGCCAGGAATCTGATTTTTCAGATTATCATCTGCAATTGCAGTTCATCCTAAAAAACCTGCCATGATCCGATTTATACACACCGGCGACCTGCACCTTGATACACCCTTCAAAGGGCTGAGCAACGTGAACCAGGAGCTGGCCGGCCGCCTGAAAGACGCCACCTTCAGAAGTTTTCAGCGAATCATTGATATTTGCATTGAAGAAAGTGTGGATTTTTTGCTGATCACCGGCGATATTTTCGACAGCGAGATTCAGAGTCTTTCTGCCCAGTTGCGCTTTGAAAAGGAACTTCGCAGACTTTCAAACCATAGTATTCCTGCCTACTTCATTTGCGGCAATCATGACCCCCTTAGTTCATGGCTTGAAGAGC
>SLOJ01000157.1 GCA_007132585.1 Bacteroidales bacterium
CGGGTAGAGCAGCTAAAATCATTTGCGAAAAGTGGAAATCATTGTTTGACTACCTCCCCGATGCGATTGTGGTTGAGGGCCCTAAAGCAGGTGGTCATCTGGGCTTTAAAAAGGATCAGATTACAGATGAGCATTACAGTCTTGAGGAACTTGTACCCCAGGTTGTTGATACAGTAAAATACTTTGAAGATAAATATGGTCAGGAGATTCCTGTAATTGCTGCAGGAGGAATTTACTCCGGCACGGATATCTATAATATTATGCAAAAAGGTGCCAAAGCTGCCCAATTGGGAACCCGCTTTGTTACGTCAGATGAATGCGATGCATCCATGGCATTTAAGATGTCGTATATCAATGCCCATGAAAATGATATGGAGATCATACAAAGTCCTGTTGGCATGCCCGGTAGAGCTATTAACAATTCTTTTCTTGACAAAGTAAAACTGGGACTGAAAACTCCCATCAAATGCCCTTTCCATTGCATCAGAACCTGCGATATATCAAGTAGTCCCTATTGTATAGTTTCAGCTCTTTTCAATGCCTATAAAGGAAATATGAAAAGCGGATATGCTTTTGCAGGTAGCAATGCTTACCTGGCTACAAAAATCAGCTCTGTAAAAGAAATCTTCTCTGAATTGATGGAAGAGTTGCAGAATGCCATGAACTTTGATACACAAAAAACATAAAATTTCCGGTTGAATTAGTTTCATTCAAAAAAACCCGGAAACACTAAGTCTCCGGTTTTTTTGTTCATCATAGCAGGATTTTTTTATCTGTTAACTTACAGTTTTACAAAAAATAGCCAACTACCCTTTTTATTTGACTCACGCTATCCCGTTGGGATGAATGAAATAATAACCCCGATGGAAGAATCAGAAAAAATTGTATACTATTAAAACCTGTAAATGAATAATAAATTTTTCAAAATTGTATATTTGTCAAGTTTATTTTACAAACAAAGCCAAGTAAATGACGTTTATTTTATTATGTAGCGCATTTACTGTACTCCAATGGCAATAATAAAAAGCGGAATTAAACTCTGGTTAAGAAGGATCATCAGAATCATTACATGGACTGTTGCTTCCTTCATTCTGCTATTTCTTATTATCACCTTATTATTGCAATTCTCGACTATTCAAACCTGGCTCACCGGAAAAATTACAACATCCCTGAGCCGGCAAACACAAACCACCATAGAAATTGACCGGGTTTCCATTCGTTTTCCCAAAAAGGTTGGCTTGAAAGGTATTTATGTGGAAGACAATAAAGGAGATACTCTGCTTCACGCGGGAAGTATATTCGTTGATGTGGGTATGATCGGTCTGCTAAGAAACAAAGTAAATGTGAATAAACTGGAGCTGGAGAATGCAACAGTAAATATGCTGCGCCGGCAACCTGATACAGTTTTTAATTTTCAGTTTCTAATAGATGCTTTTGCCCCGGAAGAAAACGGAGATACAGTATCACAGATTGAATCCATTGAAGAAAACAGTCAGGCCAACGATTGGCAAATAAACGTTGACAGGGTTTCTCTCAGGAATGTTCGTTATAAGCTCATTGATCATTTTTCAGGTATTGACCTGCAGACATCGTTAAATAGTTTTGATACCCGCTTGCGACAGGCGGATATTCTCAATGAACGTTATCACGCAGAAGATATTCTCGTTGACGGATTAAGGGTTGTTATGAACATGTCGGAGCCTTCTGTTCCATCAACACCTGAAACTGGTGATACGGAAATGGCCGAACTTGATATTGCAGCAACATCAATTCAGCTCTCTGATCCCGGGTTTTCTTTCCGCAGCTACGATGGTACCTTTATGGATATCAGAGCCGGCCAGCTCAATGTGCGGCCCAAAAACATTCAGCTGCATAATTATACTATTAACCTGGAAAGTATTCTTGCAGAAAAGCTGATTGCTGACTTCATCTTTCCACAATCTGAACAAACAGATACATCGACAATAGTAAATGAACAGGAAGTCAATGATGAGTTTTCTTTTCGTTTTGCTGATGTCATGGACTGGTATATTACCCTGGATGAGATCAGCATCAGAGAGTCAGCTTTCAGCATGCTTGAAGGTTCAGAGATCAAAAATGAGAGTGAATTTGACCCGCAAAATATAACACTTGCCGATCTGGAGTTTCAGGCGCGTAACATCATTGTTAACCCGGAAAGATTAAAAATGGACTTGTTGCAATTGAGTGCCGGTTTTTCAGATCAGTTCCGTTTAAAGAATCTGCAAGCCAATATTGATCTGACAGGAAGTTCATCCATAAAAAATTTCCGGCTGGAAACCGGAGAAAGTTTACTGGCTCTTCATTTCAACAGCCCGGGAAGTTTCCTGGATATTTCTTCAGAAATGTTGCCCGATTATATACTTGATTTAGAATTCGAACCCAGTCACCTGAAGAATGATCTGGCATACCTGGTTCCCGCCATGAATGAATTTTACTTCAACTGGCCGGGGAATAAAGGGGCAAGACTGGGAGGCAGTGTAAACGGAACTTTGAATGATTTAAAGATTGACAGTTTATGGGTAACGGGTCCGGATTTCTTCACAACGTATCTTGATGGCAGAATTCGCAACATCACTGATCCTGAGAGTATATTTTTAGATGATATTTTATTCAGGTTTTTCGCAGCACCCCAACGTTTTCTGGCTAATCTTCCTGATACCCTTACACCTGAAGGAGTTGAGCTGCCACAGTATATTTATGCTGAAAACCGCAGTAGTGGCTCACTAAAAGACTTCAGAACACAACTCTCTGTCAGAACAGATTTGGGAGATTTTGCTTTCAGAGGAGAGTTAAAAGACACAGAAGAGCAAGAAGCTTTGTTTGACGGCAGATTCTTTACTAAAAGTTTTGATTTTGGTAAACTTCTCAGGCAAACCGAAACCCTTCCCGAACCAATAGCTTTGGAATTGGAGTTTGAAGGTCAGGGGCTTGAAATGAAAACTATGGAATTTCTCGCAGATCTGCGAATTAATCAATTGATCTATGCAGGTTATCAATACGATGAAATCGCTGTACAATTCGGTTTAAAGGATTCTTTGGCAAATGTTTCAACAAATTATGAAGATGAGCATTTGAATTTCAATTTAGATGCATCATATGGGATTTTCTCTGAAATACCGGCACTAAAAAGCAATATCACTGTTGAGTATGCCCGTCTTCAGGAGCTCGGTTTTCTGGAAGATGACCTATTGGTTCAAACATCTGTGGAAACAGATCTACTTTTTGATATGGATGATTTTTTCAATGGCTGGCTGACTATCTCAGGCACCAATGTGGCGCTGGAAGGAGAAGTCTACAATGTGCCCGAATTCAGAATACATTCCCGATCAAATCCAGAAGATTATAACATTGATATTTCATCATTACTTGTTAGCGCCGGTTATAAAGGCAACATATCGCCGGCAGAAATTCCTGAAATCATTTCAGCCCATTTTTCACATTACTACGATCTGCCGTTTTTTGAACTTCCGGAAGAAGACACACTCGTGTATCAACAATTTGAAATGTACCTTGATGTAATACCCAATGATTTTTTTAGTACAGTGCTTTTGACCGACCTTGAATCATTTGACACTTTGAGAATTGTTACCGGGTATGATAGCCGGATACAGGACATTATGGTGGAAGTATCACTTCCCCATATAAGATATACAGGTATTGATGCTGATGATTTATTACTTAGCATTGTGTCAGATGAAGCATCACTTGACTTCGAATTAGAACTTAACTCTATAACAGTGAGTGATATTGCCCTAAATCAATTTGAATTCAGTGGAAAGTTTCAAAATGAAATCCTTGACTTTTACCTGGGAATAAGGGATCCTGAAAATAATCCCTTCTATGCTTTTACGGGCACACTTGAGAGAAGAGATTCATTATACGGGCTGCAGTTTGAAGATAAGGGACTTCTGCTCAATGGTGAAAACTGGAGTATCCCATCCGGTAACATGATCGTTTTTGGTCCTGAATATCTGCAAATCGAAAACTTCAGAATAGAAAACCAGGAGCGTGCCCTGATTGCACAAAGTCGTAAACATGATGTCGGATATCCTATTATTGATATGGAGTTCAGACAGATTGACATAGGACGTCTTACCGATTTTGCCGGAGATCAGATTCCACCGCTGGGCGGTATATTTAACGGAGAACTCAGTTTGATAAATATTTTTGAGAACCCTGTTTTTGTGGCAGATCTGTCGGTGAGCGATTTCACTTTTGAAGGAGATAAAATCGGAGACATTATCCTGAAAGCAGAAAACCCGGTTGAAGACCGTTTCGATCTTTTTGCATCATTACAAAGCGAAGTTACCAGCTTATTGATCTCAGGGAATTATACAGTGGGTGAAGCGCCGGGGATTAACCTGGATGTGGATCTGGAAAGACTTGATTTGCCCAGCTTTGAAGGGTTTACTGCAGGTAACATTACCCACCTGGAAGGATTCCTTGCAGGAAATATGAAGATAACGGGCACAACTGAATCTCCCGTTATTTCAGGTGAACTGAATATCAATGAAACATCTTTCAGGATTCCGGCCCTTAATACAGGTTATTTTTTAAGAAGTGAAAAGATCATTTTTGACAGGCAAAATATAAGGCTTCAAAACATAGCACTGGAAGATTCTACAGCACGGCGTGCAAATTTAAACGGAACCATAAACTATGCGGATTTTAATGAACTGGTCTTAAACCTTGACCTGAGTTCGAGGAACTTCTTACTTATGAATGTAAAACCCGGTCAGAATGATATTTATCATGGCCGGATACTCATGGATACTGATCTACGTTTACGTGGCAGCCAACTTGAACCGGTGGTGGAGGGCAGGCTTAAACTGAATGAAGGTTCCAATTTCACTTTTACATTGCCCCAAACCATGCCCCAAGCCATTGGTGATGAGGGAGTGGTTGAATTCATTCAATTCAGAGATACCCTGTTTTATCAACTGGCCCGGGAAACTGCTCCGCCTGATGAATTGCGCTCTTCATTCGAAATTCTGGATGTGAGTGTGAATGTGGAAATAGACCCGCAAACAGATGTAAGAATAATTATCGATGAATATGCCGGTGATTTCCTTGAGGTTATAGGGGGTGGCTTGCTTAGTTTTGGTATTGATCCGGGCGGGAGAATTTCACTTGCCGGGCGATACGACATTACCGACGGGGAATACCTGCTAACCTTTTATGATGTGATCCGCAGAAACTTCAGGATTCAAAGTGGTAGTAATATTGTGTGGACCGGCGACCCACTGGATGCCGATGTTGATATTACGGCAATATTCACACAAAGAACCAGTGCCCGTGAACTCATGGCCAACCAGATGACCGGTTCTGATGGTCAGTCTCGCGAAATGCGGCAACAGTATCCATTTATTGTATACTTGAAAATGAAGGGTAAGCTTATGGAGCCTGAAATCAGTTTTGAACTTGATCTTCCACCCGAACACAGAGGAGCATTGGGCGGAAATCTTTTGGCAAGAATAAATGCAATTAACCAAAACGAGTCTGAACTTAACAAACAGGTTTTCGCTTTGCTTATTCTGGGAAGTTTTATTGAAGAAAACCCGCTTGCAGCCCTTACAGGTGGGCCCGGTTTTTCTGCCACTGCCAGATCATCGGCCAGCCAGATCCTTTCCCAACAGCTAAACAAAATTTCTGACCGCTATATTCGCGGATTTGACATAAATTTTGAAGTGGAATCTACTGTTGAATTCACCAATGGTGAAGCAGCAGGGCGAACAGAACTGCAATTGGAAGTTTCACGTGATTTTTTTGATGAAAGGGTAAGAATAACTGTTGGAGGAAACATCGAACTGGAAGATGAAACACGGGACAGAGATGCAACAGATATTGCAGGTGATATTAATATTGAGTACCTGCTTACTCCTGACGGAAATCTTATTCTAAGAGGATTCAGAAAGAGAAGATACGGCGATATTATTCATTCCGATTTCACAGAAAATGGAATTGCAATCATGTTTTCAAGAAGCTATAACCGATTCCGGGATCTTTTCAAAAGAGAAGAAGATACTAATGTTAACGAAACAGATGATGATATTCAGCAACAATGAATTTTAATACGTTCAAAATACCTTTCTTCTGGTCGGGCAGTTATTCAATAATAGCTGTCCTGATCATGATATTATCATCTTGTTCTAACCTTCGGTATCTTGATGAAGGCCAGCAGCTCTATACCGGAAGCAAAGTGAAAATTGAAGCAGAAGAAAAAATTACTAATAAAGGAGAAGTAGTTTCTGAACTGGAAAGAGTAATCCGACCTAAGCCCAATGAAAAGCTCCTGTTCTGGCGACCCAGATTATGGTTTTACAATGTTGCCGGTGAAGATCCCGGTAATGCCCTTACCCGTTATATGAAAAATACCATAGGAAGGCCACCTGTACTGTTTGAAGATTTTAGTGTGGATCGATCATTACAGCTAATAGAAAACCGTTTGTTTAACATGGGGTTTTTCGATCCGCAAATTGATTTCAATATCAATGAGATGCAAAAAAAAGCAGATGTTAAGTTCATAGTTACGCTCAATCCTGCTTTTACCATTGCTGAACTTCTGCCTGTTGAGTCAGATACTGAAATTGCGGGCCATATAAATGAGTCGCTTGACGAAAGTCTTATAAAACCTGTAAGAGATTACAGGCTTAGCATTTTGCGGGAAGAACGCGAGCGAATAACACAACACCTCAAAGAACTGGGTTATTTCTTTTTTCATCCCGATTTTTTGATTTTCAGGGCAGATACTACGGCAGGTATCAGAGAGGTCAGCCTAACACCGGCACTTAAACCCAATATCCCTTCCAACGCAAGAAAAAGGTTTTACATAAGAAATACTCACATCAATACAGCTTTTACGCTGGTTGGAGAGCAGGAAACGACTGATACCATTTACATGGGTGAGGGTGTGTATCTGCTGAATAACAATGGAGATTTTAAACCATCAACACTTAAACGGGCTATCTTTTTTGAAAAGGATAAACTTTACAACAGCAATGACCACGACCTTACCCTAAATCACCTTACGGGACTGGGTGTTTTTAGGTTTGTAAATCTGCGGTTTATCGAAGTAAGGGAAGAAAACAATGAAAATAAATCTTTCCTTGATTTGCGTGTACAGTTATCCCCAATGGACAAAAAGAACCTGAGTGCAGAGATCAGAGGCGTGGTTAAAGAAAATACAAATTTTGCCGGCCCGGGTTTATCAGTAGCATTTAATAACCGTAATTTTCTGGGAGGTGCTGAGAATTTCAGCATAAATCTGGATGGGGCTTACGAAACAAATTTTGGTGGACCAGATGATAGGGCTAATTTATGGGAAACCGGCGCATCTGCTGAACTTTCTGTTCCACGTTTTATTATTCCATTTGGAACACTAAACCTATCTCCACGTTTTATTCCAAGGACACGCATCGGACTTTCGATCAACTACAGAAGCCTAACAAATGAATTCAGTATTTCATCATTACGAGGTAACTTTGGTTATCTTTGGAATCAGTCTGTAACCACACAATTCCGCTTTGAGCCGTTTGTAATCAATATTTTCTCACCAAGATCCATTTCAGATGAGTATGAGCAAATTTTTCAGGAAGAACAACAACGCAGGGGATTATTCGAACAGTTTTTACTGGGCTCAGAGTTTTCGTATTACTATAATTCACAGCTACGCAGGCAAAGGAAACATGCCTTTTACTTTAACTATAACATAGATCTATCAGGTAACGTAGCCTGGTTGTTACTGAACGGACTCAATATTGCCGATACACTTGAGGCCGGAGGCTATGGTATATTTAATCAAAGCTTTTCTCAATATACACGCAATGATTTTGACCTTAGGTACTATCTTGATATGGGGCAAAGCCAAAAGCTGGTGACCCGGTTGGCAGCCGGTATTGGTATTCCATACGGAAACTCCTCCACAATGCCTTACATAAAACTTTTCACAACAGGGGGCAGTAACAGCATAAGGGCGTTTCAGCCCCGATCAGTCGGGCCGGGAACTTACTCCACCCCGGACACCTTGCAAACGACTTTCAATATATACCAGTCAGGTGATATAAAACTGGAGCTCAATCTGGAATACCGTTTCAGTATGACAAGTATTATTAAAGGTGCAATATTTGCTGATGCCGGCAACGTATGGAACCTGCAAGAACGTGAAAGAACTCCCGGAGGCAAGTTTGAATCATCCGAATTTCTTAACCAGATGGCATTGGGAACCGGATTTGGACTGCGTTTTGATTTTACTTTTTTCCTTTTACGGCTTGACCTTGCATTCCCGCTTGCAGTACCTTACGATGATTCAACAGGTTATTTTCAATCCATACGTCTGCTCGAGAAATCCTGGAGACGTGATAATCTATTGCTAAACCTTGCTATCGGCTATCCTTTCTGATATTTATTACATCAGCTTATCCTTGTCCTTCATTTTTTCAAAGTGAGCCAGTAACTCTTGCTCCATTTCATCAACTGTATCACATATCTTGAACAGCTTCAAATCTTTTTCACTGATCATACCGTTTTCGGCAATCTTTTTAAAATTGATGATCTCATTCCAATATACATTATCATAAATCAGGATCTTCATATCTTTCTTGATCTTCCCGGTTTGCACAAGAGTGAGTATCTCTGCCAGTTCATCAAGCGTACCAAAACCGCCCGGGAAAATTACGATAGCCTTGGCAGGATATGCAAACCAGAATTTCCGCATAAAGAAGTAATGAAATTCAAAATTCAGATCATCTTCCAGGTAGGGATTTGCATACTGCTCAAAAGGCAGACTTATGTTCAGTCCTACCGACTTTCCACCGGCCAGATGTGCACCTTTATTGGCTGCTTCCATAATACCGGGGCCACCACCCGTACAAACCACATAACGACGACCGTTATCATAATAATTTTTTATGGACCATTTCGTAACTCTTTTGGAAAGCTCAACGGCATCTTCATAGTAGCGGGAATTTTTGAGATTTATTTCAGCCTTTTTTATGGCTGCAGTATCTTTCTCTTTTTTTGATTTTAACCCGGCAAGCTCCTTTTCTGCGTTTTCACGTGATGGTAATCTTGCTGATCCGAAAAATACAACAGTATCTTTGATCTCGTTTTTCTGAAACCTTGCCTGGGGCTCAACAAACTCTGACATAATACGTAAAATACGCGCCTGTGGTGATTTTAGAAAATCGATATTCTCGTAAGCTTTCAATATTTTTTTCATAACTAATAATGGTATAAAACAATTAAATTCTTTACAGCAAATTGATAAATAACAAAGTTACATTTTTGTTTATCAACCCAAAGTCATTTATCAGCCGAAAACCTTAATTTTGAAGTTGCATTAAGATACATCAAAAATTCCTAAAATGATCAGAAAGATCAATGAATTCTAAAATATTTTCTGAATGGGAAAGTATAAAAATAAAAACAAGAAACAGAAAGCACTGATAATGATTGTTATTATCCTTGCACTGCTGCTTGTAGGTTCCCGCACCTGCAGGTTAAACCGCAGAAACCTGAACTCTGACCTGCATAATTTTTCATCTGAAATAACCCATCAGACAAACCAGGATTCTTTAATAACTCAAAATGAAGAAACTATGTCGGAAATACCCCAGCCAGATAAAAATATCTTACTTGGAAAACTCAGTAAGTCACAAAAGGACTCTTTGTTGGCATCTATAGATAGTAAATATGCCAACAGGGATGGAATGTACATGCACTATAAAGCTTATAATGCATTTCTTAAGATGCATAATGCCGCCGAAAAAGATGGAATTGAACTGATCATTGTTTCTGCCTTCCGTGATTTTGATCATCAGAAACGAATATGGAACAACAAATGGACCGGCCGGCAGGTTTTGAGCGGAAATATTTTTGCCACAGACATTTCTGACCCGGTAAAACGAGCACTTGAGATTCTGAAATTCAGCGCAATGCCAGGAACATCGCGTCACCACTGGGGCACCGACATCGACATAAACAGCTTAAACAACAACTACTTTGCATCAGGTCGTGGTATGCGGGAATACGAATGGCTGGTTGAACATGCCCATAAATTTGGTTTTTGTCAACCTTATACCCGCAAAAATGAAGACCGTCAATCAGGTTATGAAGAAGAAAAATGGCACTGGTCATACAAGCCGATATCATCAGGATATCTTAAACATTTTCAGAAACTGGTTAGTTATGAAGACATAGCAGGTTTTGAAGGACATGAAATCGCTTCTCAGCTAGGAGTTATTGAAAAATATGTTTTAACCGTTAATCAACAATGTTTAAATCAATAAATAATACAAAATGAAAATAAAATTTCCTTTTTATTTCCGCCTTGCCATATTGTTACTTACCGTGGTTCTTATAGTTATCATTATGCGCGAGGCGAAATCGATACTGGTTCCACTTCTGATATCAGGTTTGCTTGCAATCCTGATCAGCCCTCTTACCGCATGGTTGGAAAAGATAAAAATGCCCAAAGCCCTTGCTGTTGGTATTAGTGTTATTTCACTGATTGCTTTACTAAGCGCACTGGTATACTTTTTCTATAATCAGATATTAAGATTCAGCGGCGACCTTGCACTGCTTGAAGCAAGGGTAACCTACTATCTTAACATCCTAAATGAGTATATTGAAACAAATCTTGATGGAGTTGTACCTGTTTCTGCTGAAAACATTCAAAATGCAGTTTTCCAGTACCTTTATGAAAATGCTGCGGGCCTTACACAAGGTGTAATTGCCACCGCCGGAACCCTGACCATGGTCTTTATAATGCCCATTTATATTTTTCTTTTCCTGTACTTCAGGAGGTTTCTTATCGACTTTATCTTGCTTTCATTTGAAGAGAAGCATAAGCTGAAAGTAAGAAATGTTATTTCAAAAGTAAAGCTGGTTGTACAAAATTACATTACGGGTATGTTTCTGGTAATATGTATTTTAATGGTTTTGAACAGTGCAGCATTGCTTAGCCTGGGCATTAAGCATGCTTTTCTTTTTGCCGGCTTTGCAGCAATACTTAATGTAATTCCTTTCCTGGGGCCTTTTATTGGCGCAACACTTCCTATTCTTTATGCTTTTCTTACTAAAGATTCGCTATGGTATCCTTTTGCTGTTTTTCTGGCATTTTATTTCATTCAGCTTTTCGAGAGTAATCTTTTTACACCCAAAATTGTGGGTGGTAAAGTATCCATGAACCCATTAATGACCATTATTGCCTTATTTGTAGGTAATTTTATCTGGGGGCTGGCCGGAATGATTCTTTTTATTCCGGGAATGGCCATACTAAAAGTAATTTTTGATGAAGTAGAAGGTATGGAAGCCTACGGTTTCTTACTGGGCGATTTACGTTCAGCCCGAAAAAAATCAAACACCAAAACCATTCGAGAACAACTCAGGGAAGTTAAAGGAAGATTCAAAGTATAATTTTAAAAGTATTAATTCTGACCAGAAGTATCAGGTACTGTCGCTTCAATCTCAGGAAATTCGGTTTCATCAAAATCAGGAAATTCCAGTATGGTGCGGTTCCGTTTCCGGAAAATCTCTAACAAGTTGTCGAATTCGCGTCTGTAAAAAACACCCACTCCCTGAGTATAAGGATAATTGCTACTAAGCACATCAAAAGTATTGGAGCGATTGAATGCTTTCACACGAAATCTTCCTTCAGGGGTAATTTTTACTTCTACATTCACGTCGCCTACAATATTACTTGTATTTTGGGTATTAACATGATGATTGCCGGCAGCAACACCAACATTTCCGTCTATAACCACTCTGTCATCAAACAATTGGGTTGAAAGGGCCACTTCAATTTCCTGCGGGCTTATATCATCTCTTGGCCTGTAGTTTATTCCGATATCAAAATCAGAACTTATTTGTGAAAGCCAATTGCTCAGCTGGTTAGATAAAAGCTCAGATGAAGTAGAACCCATACCATATCCCAGTGCAGTATTTAATCCATCAAGCTGATTATTTGAACCATCGGCAGTAGCAGGTACAAAACGGTTAAGGATTAAAAGAGAGAATACCTGCCGGTTAATATCCTGTTCCGTTGGCATATCCCGTTCAATCATTTCGCGGGTTGATTCGTCAACCCCGGGTAGTTGTATTTCGAATGAAATGCTGGGATTAAAAAGTTTGTCCTGCAAATGCAAAACAGTTTCAACGGAAACTCGTCGTTGAGTTCCTGTTTGATTTTCGGGATTTCCTTCCATCGAAGAGTACAAATCATTCAATGATGTCCTTGTCCTGTAAATAGCTCTCATGTCAATATCCGCATCATAAACATCTCCTGACCACCTGATAGTACCTCCCTGCTCCATACGAAATCTTTTGTTGATCAGGTTTTGAAGTGTAAACAGGTAATCACCCTCCTGAATAGTAAAGTCGCCATACATATTAAATGCACCCTGGCTGTTTATCTCAAACTTCAGATCGCCAAACCCCCGGCCCCGCAATATATCGCCAATCTGCGAATCAAATATTATCTGAATTTCAGCCTCCGGTGTAACCTCAAGGTCAAAATTTAAGGCTATGCCTGCTATTTCATTTACCGGAAGAGTAATCGAACCTCCGTTTGCTTTATCAGGAGAAACAAAACTTATAAAACTGGATTCAGTGAATTCCTCTCTGGAATCAAGTGGTAAGAAGAACTGTGTGCCGCGGTTGGCCTGTGCTGAAATATCTAACGTAATATCATTTGCTGGTCCATGCACCCGGCATATACCTGTTGCAAATGCTCTTCCAAAAAAAAGTTCATTATGATGGGGTAAGGTATTTAATACTGCAATCCTGTCCATAAGAAAAGATATATCAACACTGAAGTTCATGAAGTTATTATGGCGTATTATACCACTTACATTGGCCGAATTTCCCAGGGTATCATTCAAGGTAAGATTATCGAACCTGAAGAAATCCTTTCCTATTTCCAGTTCATGTGCAAAAGAGTAGGCGGTGTTTGTAAAGTCTACACGAAAGCCTGTGCGCACAAGCCGGGCTCTACCTGTTAACTCAGGAGATGATAAAGGACCTTCCAATCTTAATTGACCTGATGCCAGTCCTCTGAAATTAGAAGTAAAACCGTCAAGATACCTGCTGAAAATTGACATCCGAAGGTTTTCTACCTGGATATCAAGATCAAAATTATCATATTCTCTTTCCGGATAAAACCACCCTCGGGCAATGATGGGTTTGTTAAAACCAACATTGCCGTAATATATTATTTCTGCATCAATTTTAAAAGCTTTGGCTGCAGCATCCCATAAACTTTCCAGGGAAAGATCGCCAAGATGATCGTTGTTAAATGAGAAATCTCTGATAAGTAAATTTGCTGATATATTGGGAGTTTTTCTCAGATTTGACATGATCAGTTCACCACTCGATATTCCCCCAAAATCTACCTTCTGTCCTCTCAGAAGATAGTTTAAACTTTCAATATTAAAATTATTCAGGTCAACAGTAAGTAAATCATCGGGATGATCGCTGAGTCTGCCATCGACCTTTAAATATTCGTCATTTTTATAAAGAAAGAAGTCCTGAATATCAACTACATTTGAATCAATTAGAATATAATTGGCAGGACTGATAGTCCAAAGAGAATCATTTATGTAGGCAAAAGATCTTTGGAAAACAAATTCGGTTTGAGAAGGAGTAAGTACCCTGGCACGACCTTCTATTCTGCCATAATTCCTGGCTACGCCGTTTTCATTTTCCCAGCTTGTTGAAATCTGTATTGTATCATTATAAATTCCTGAGATAAACTGAAACCGGTCCAACCATATACTATCGCTCAATTGCAATTTGCTTGCAGTGTTTAGTACTTCAATTCCTGTAGTATCGGATTCCAAATGAATTTTAAAATCATTGATGCGTGTTCCTGCAAAAGAAAAATATTTGGCGCCACCATCCAGCTTAAAAAACCTTTCATGGGTATTAAAACGGCCATGTATTAAAACATTGTCAGACAAATGCCATTTTGGGAAAAAGATTGAAAAAAGCTCACGGGTTTCTTTAAAATGAATGTCAAACTCTCCAACCTGGGTAACCCTATCTTTAGAAATATCAGCATCAGTAGAATAAAGATTTTCGAATCGTGATGGCAGAAAGTAACCCAGATATTGGGTAATGTCTTCGTTTAGTTGGTCATATGACAAATATCCTTCAATCTGTGCATCCAGAAAATCAGATGTCAACCTGAGTAGCTTTTGCTGCTGTCCTGATCCATAGCTACTCAGTGATATTAAGTCATTCTGATAGTAATTCTTTTCATTACCTGTTTCGGGCTCAATCTCTCTGTAAATGGAACTATATGCTGCAATTTCACCATCCAAGTTGCGCACATCTTTAAAGTGGCCCTCAACTGAAACAATAGTAGAAACTATACTTTGATAAACACTATCGCGCTGGTAAATGTTAAGTCCGGAAAGATTTGCATCATCAATACGGGCTGTAAAATTAAGATAGGGATTATCAGGGCCAAAATCGATCATTCCGTTAAAATCCATAAAAAGGTTGGGGTCGTCAATAAGCAGATTACCATTGAATTGCTGATTTCTTAGCGTTCCTGCAATATCAATATTTCGGTAATCATAGCCCTTTAGTTCAACTCTTTTAACCAAACCATCCATTGACACATCAAGATGGTTCAGGTCAATCCCTTTCCCCTTTAGTTTCAGATCAAATGCAATCTGACCAAAGTTATCATTATCATTCATCAGATTGCCCAGATTTAAACCTGATGTGCCCAGGTTTCCGCTATAGCTTAATACGGAGAAATCCTCGTTACTTCTTATGGCAATGTCTGATTCAATCTCTCCCAGGGCAGTCTGCAACTTACCATAAGCAACAAAGTCATAGATAAATCCTGTAAGGTTTCCTGAAAAATTGGTCGTTCCCAGGTTTTGAACCTGGTTTGGAAGCTCCAACGGAGCAGCACCGCTTGCATAGGGAATGATAAAGGTTTCAAGATCTTTCTTATTGGTTACAAATCTGTTGACAGAAAAATTTAAAAAAGTTTCCTGGATATCAGGCAACCCATTCATAAAAAAACTTCCCTGGAATGCAGAAAAGTTTCCATACTGTAATATTACTTCATTGCCCCTGAAGCTATTAACTGTTCCGGTAAGATTTCCCTTTAAATAAACCCTGTTATCCAAACCATACAATGAGGTAATAAAATAACCCAATTCATAAAGCTGAAGTGCTGATGGTTTAATTTCGAAATCCATCTTTACCTTATGAACGAAGTCAGAAAAATCATTATAGTTATCGTAATCAAGTGCCACATCAAGTTCAACCCGGCTGCGATTTGTTTTTATCAACATATCTCTGGCATAACTACCTTGTGGCCCAACCATTAAACTGGCTTTTACATCTTCAATCAACAGTCCCTTTGATTCTTCAACAGAAAAGTGATCAACTTCTGCAAAAAATACTTCATCTTCAAAGGAAATATTGGTTATGGAAAGATTTAATTTCCCGAATGCAAAATTATTGGGGTCAAAACCATAATCAATATAATCAACATTATGGTCAGTAAAGGAAAGCCCCGAATTCCTGAATTCAAATGAAGAAACACTAACCTGCCATTTGGGGAGTCTGAAGGTATCGGCCGGTTCATCTGAAGCAAAATAATCAATAAGAAACTGAAAATTAAACTCATCCTCACCCGGATATCTAACCATACCCAATAATGCTTTATCAAAAAGAAGTTTTTCTACTTTCAGATTTCTTCGCGAGAATGATATACTGGCAACATCAAAAACCAGTTCATTGGCATAAAGGATAGGCTTCTTCTGTTTGTCAAGTATATTTATATCTTCCAGTGCAACATTAAAAAACCATTTTACTTTTACACCACCTACACTTACTTCAGCGCCCAGTTCTTCTGAAATATAAGCTGCCGCTTTTGATGCAAGCCAAGTTTGCACACCATGGCTTCTGAGCGTGACATATGCCAGTGAGGGGATGAGAACCATCACAAAAACAGTAATAAGTACTATGTAACGTGTTTTTTTAATAACTTTGTCTCCCTTTTACTATTTAAACTTTAAACGTATATTTTTTTTGGTTTTTCATTCTTTAATTCTTATAACGGAATAGTAATCAATTAATTGCAGCAGTATTATCAGATGTTCCCGGAGGAAATAGAAACCATAATTAACCACATCGGAAAAAATAATGGATACATACATTCTTGGTATCGAATCATCCTGCGATGATACTTCAGCAGCGGTTTTAAAAAATAACAAAATTCTTGCCAATGTAATTGCAAATCAGGATGTTCACAAATTTTACGGAGGTGTGGTGCCTGAACTGGCATCACGTGCTCACCAGCAAAATATTATTCCTGTAATACACAGGGCTTTAGATATTGCAAATATAAATAAAAATCAATTACATGCCGTTGCTTTTACCAATGGCCCCGGCTTGCTCGGATCATTGCTTGTAGGTGCATCTTTTGCTAAATCTTTTTCTATGGCATTAAATATTCCCTTGATTGAAGTTAACCACATGCATGCTCATATTCTGGCGCACTTTATTGAAGATCCTCAGCAACCGGAAAAGCCTGAATTTCCTTTTCTTTGCCTCACAGTATCGGGCGGACATACACAAATTGTGCTTGTAAAAGATTACTTTCATATGAAGGTGATCGGGCAAACCATTGATGATGCTGCAGGAGAAACCTTTGACAAAGTCGCAAAAATCATGGGTTTACCCTACCCCGGAGGCCCGCTTATTGACAAACTGGCCAGGGAAGGAAACCCTAATGCCATCAAATTCCCTCATCCAAATATCCACGATCTTGATTTTTCTTTCAGTGGGCTAAAAACTTCAGTCTTGTATTTCCTTCGCGACAGGCTCAAAGAAAATCCTGACTTTATAGAAGAAAACAAAGCTGACCTTTCTGCATCTGTCCAATATACAATTATTGAAATACTCATGCATAAACTTCGTAAAGCCGCCCGGCAAACCGGAATAAAGCATGTTGCTATTGCCGGGGGCGTTTCTGCAAACTCCGGCTTACGGAATGCTATGCTTGAGGAAAAAGAAAAATCAGGCTGGAAGGTATATATTCCCAAATTTGAATATAGCACGGATAATGCCGCAATGATTGCAATTACAGGTTACTTCAAATATATTAAAGGCGACTTCGCCAGTCAGCAACTTACTCCATTTACCCGATACAGTGAAGTAAAATAAAATTTGAAGTTTTATTAGATCAGCTAAACAGACGAACGATGATATTTTTTTACTTTTACCCCATATAAATTATGTGGGGTAATTTTTTTTTGCTCGCAAGATTTTGTCGTAATTCAACTAATTCATTTTAATATTAAAATTGCAGTTTTGAAAAAACCTAAAGAAAAATTCAAAAAAGACAGGGCCCTTCGTTTTTACAATGAAGTGCTTGGCCTTGACAGGCTGCACTATGGCCTTTGGATTGATAGTGATGAAAGAAATATCAACGGTTTAATCCAGGCGCAAAAGCGTTATGAAGATTTACTGGTTGAAGAAATTGATAACCTTTCTGATCAGGATTCCGGATTTTCAGTGCTTGATGTGGGCTGTGGTACAGGGGCAACATCAGAAACACTTTATGGCAAGAACTACCAGGTGGAAGGATTATCCCCTGATCTATATCAAAAAGAGTTATTTGAAAAAAGAGTTCCTGTGCCATTCCATCTGGCCCGATACCAGAATTTCGATTCGGAAAAGGCTTACGATTTGATTCTCATGAGTGAATCTGCACAGTATATTCCACTAAACAGGTTATTCGAAAAAACCAACCATTTACTGAAACCCAAAGGACACCTTATAGTATGCGACTATTTTGTACTGGATGATGCAACCGGAAAAATGGCAAAAAGCGGTCATAAACTCAGTAAGTTTCTGAATAATGCAAAGAATCATAATTATGAAGTTCTGAAAGAGGTCGATTTAACAGAACAGGTTCTTCCTACCCTTGACACAGCAAAAGCCTTTGTTGAAAGATATATTATTCCAAGTCTCGACATTGCCAGAGAAAAGATTCAGGAAAGAAGGCCCTGGCTTTACAAAACTCTGAAGTGGGTCTTCCGAAAAAAGATATCAAAAGTGCATGAAGATATGATTCTTATTGATTCGTCAGAATTCAAAAAAAATAAAAAATATATGCTTTTTGTTTTCAGGAAAAATGAAGATCTGTAATAATATTTTTATTTGACATATACAAATATTTTTTGCAAAATATTTTTTTCTGAAATTATCGGTTGTTTGATATTTTTTTCTATACTTTTCGCAAAACATTTCTTACCATGCGCATAAAACGAATACTGCCTGAGAATATTGATCAAGCGGCTTTTACAGCCGAAGAAACGGATCTTACTTTAATGGATCCCTTGATAGATAAGTATAAAAACAAAAAAGGTAACCTTATACCATTACTTCAGGGTACCCAGGCCATATATGGTTACATACCGCATGAAGCTTTTTTAAAGCTGAACCGGGAAACAGGTCTTGAACTGAATGAAATGTATGGTGTAGCAACTTTTTATGCACAGTTCCGACTTACACCTGCCGGTAAACATATCATAAAAATGTGCCACGGAACAGCCTGCCATGTTCAGGGAGTAACAGCTATTACAGATGAGTTATCTGACCTGCTTGATGTAAAAGACGGAGAAACAACCGATGACGGCATATTTACTCTTGAAACAGTTGCATGTTTAGGCTGCTGCTCTCTGGCTCCTGTAATGATGATAGGAGAAGAAACATACGGCAAACTTACTCCCAGAGAAGCAGCAAAAATAGTGAGAGAGATCAGAAGAAATGAAAAACTGACAGAATCAGAAGACTGATAAAGAACAATATGTACACAAAATATTGACCAATCAAACCCGACATATGAAAAAAGCAACAGTAATAGTAGGCTTGGGGAGTTGCGGACTTGCTGCCGGCGCCGGCAAAACGTTTGATGAATTTCACCGCATCAAAAAAGCCGACAGGCTGGATTTTGAGATCAAAAAAACTTCCTGTATCGGAATGTGCTTTCGCGAACCCCTGGTAGAAATCATAGATGATAGTGGTAAATATCTTTACGGAAGCGTAGATGTTAAGCGCGTAGATGAGATCATTGAAAAGCATATTAAAAACTTATCCCCCATTCCTGAATATATTATTGAATCAGAAAAATACAAGTCAGAAGATGCAGGGTTTTTCGACGGACAGGTGAAGATAGCATTGCGCAACTGTGGTCATATGGACCCGGAAAGCATTGAGGAATATGAATCGCGTGGTGGCTATGATGCCATGCGGAATATTTCAAATGCAAACCTATCGCCCGATAAAATTATTCAAACAGTGCTGGATAGCGGTATAAGAGGCCGAGGTGGCGGCGGGTTTCCGGCCGGAATGAAATGGAAATTTGCCCGCAACAATACATCCGACAAAAAATATGTGATCTGCAATGCCGATGAGGGCGACCCCGGAGCATTTATGGATCGGTCTATCCTTGAAGGTGATCCGCACAGTGTAATTGAAGGAATGATGATTTGTGCCTATGCCATTGGAGCATCAGAGGGATATATTTATTGTCGTGCCGAATATCCACTTGCTATAAAGAGATTGAATATTGCCCTCTCTCAGGCACACGAAAAAGGCTATTTGGGTAAAAATATTTTCGGCATTCCAAATTTTAACCTGGATATACATATCAAAGAAGGAGCCGGAGCTTTTGTTTGCGGAGAAGAAACCGCACTGATCGCATCCATTGAGGGTGAACGTGGAATGCC
>SLOJ01000056.1 GCA_007132585.1 Bacteroidales bacterium
GTGATTTTGATCCTACTCTTGAACTGCCTCGTTACAAATTACCACCGCTCGATCTGCTTGATGATTATGGAGCAAATACAATACGTGTAGATAAAGAAGAACTGGAGGCTAATAAGAACAAGATTCTTGACACACTGAAAAACTACTCCATTCAGATTGACAAAATAAAAGCAACTATAGGACCTACCGTTACATTGTATGAAATTGTACCTGCCGCAGGAGTAAGAATCAGCAAGATCAGAAATCTGGAAGATGATATAGCTCTTAGCCTTTCAGCTCTGGGAATAAGAATTATTGCACCCATCCCGGGGCGCGGGACTATCGGGATAGAAGTACCTAACAGCAGGCCTGAGATCGTTTCTATGAAAAGTATCCTGGCAGGAGAAAAATTCAGGAATTCCAATTTTGAACTACCAATCGGCCTGGGAAAAACCATTGCCAATGAAACCTACATTGCCGATCTTACCAAAATGCCGCATATGCTTATGGCAGGTGCTACCGGGCAGGGCAAATCAGTAGGATTAAATGCCATACTGGCATCTATCCTTTACAAAAAGCATCCTGCTTATGTAAAGTTTGTGCTGGTTGACCCCAAAAAGGTTGAACTGAACCTTTTTTCAAA
The DNA here is from genome assembly GCA_007132585.1 of Bacteroidales bacterium. Lineage (GTDB taxonomy): Bacteria > Bacteroidota > Bacteroidia > Bacteroidales > UBA7960 > SKVR01. Next base: position 623 of record SLOJ01000056.1, read on the forward strand.
AATTGAAAGACATTACCTTGCCAAATTACCTGATTCGGAAGAAGCCATTATTACCGATACAAGAAAGGTAGTAAGAACCCTGAATTCACTCTGTATCGAAATGGACCACCGGTATGATCTGCTGAAGGATGCACAGGTTAGAAACATCAAAGAGTACAACGCCAAATTTATCGGCCGGAGGCTTAATCCCGAAGAAGGCCATAAATTTATGCCCTATATTATTCTTGTAATTGATGAGTTTGCCGATCTTATCATGACCGCAGGCAAAGAGCTTGAACTACCCATTGCCCGGTTGGCGCAACTTGCACGCGCTGTAGGAATACATCTTATAATAGCCACACAAAGGCCGTCGGTAAATATTATTACCGGAATGATTAAAGCCAATTTCCCGGTAAGAGTAGCATTCAGGGTTACATCAAAAATTGATTCGAGAACCATTCTGGATACGGGCGGTGCAGATCAGCTCATAGGGCGTGGTGACATGCTGCTTTCTACCGGAAGCGATCTGCTTCGTCTTCAATGCGCTTTTATTGATACCCCCGAAATTGAAAAACTAACCGAATATATCGGCTCTCAGCGAGCTTACCCCGATGCTTTCAATCTACCTGAATATGCCGATGAAGAAAGTGGAGATATGGAAGATTTTGATCCTTCTGAACGCGATGAATTGTTTGAAGATGCTGCAAGAGTAATTGTTGCAACACAGCAAGGCTCAACATCGCTGCTGCAACGCAAGCTTAAACTGGGGTATAATAGGGCAGGGCGAATTATTGACCAGCTTGAAGCGGCAGGTATTGTAGGTCCCTTTGAAGGTAGCAAAGCCCGCGAAGTGAAAATTAAAGATGAAATGACTTTGGAACAGATTTTGAGACTTAACTCATAAACCCTAACAATTAAAACAAATATGATAAAAAATATTCTTTCCATAACGGCTCTCTTTTTTACTGTTACAATCTTTGCCCAAAACGCTCACCAGCCCCGGGCTGAACAAATGGCAAACGAACTGCTGACCAAAGCCAGCGATAGGCTAAAAAGTTTTCGAACCATGGAGGTTGATTTTACTTATACAATGGAAAACACTTCTATGGATATCGTAGAAACTATGGCGGGCAAAGTATACTCAAAGGAAGATAAATATAAAATGATCCTCGGTGATAATATATTCCTTTCTGATGGAGAAACTGTTTGGAATTATATAGATGATATGTACGAAATTCATATCAACTATGTTGAAAACATGGAAGGTGGCCTTACTCCTACTGCATTGCTTGATAATTTTGGTGATGAATACAAAGGTCGGTTTGTACGTCAGGAAACTTTTAACGGAAAAACTGTTGACATTATTGATGTGGTGCCCAATAGCCCGCAATCATTTTTTAAATATCGCGTAGGGCTTGATGCATCAGATCAGATGCTGGTTTTTACAACTGCATACGACCGGCATGGGGGAACCTACACCTACACGCTTGACCATACAAGATTTAATCATGAAATAAGCGACAAATTATTTGAATATAACAGGTCTGATTTTCCTGAAGATGCCGATGTGATTGATTTGAGGTGAAATCTATAAATTAAAGAATAACAACTAATAGAGTCGGGTTGCGTGAAGATCGGACTCTTTTACATTTTTTAAACGGTAATTTTCGTATTTAAAAATGTAAACAAAACTATTCTCCCATCCACTGTTTTCGCCATGCGCCCTGTAAAAGGCAAAAGGACTTCTGGATGATCTATTCTGATTCATGACCGGTATGCAACGATAAAAATCAGCACCATACTGCATAAGTGCCGAGAAGAAAAACATACCTGTGTGAACTGCACGGAAAGCCACGCGATCGGGTTCTATATGGTTTCTTTTTCTGTATTTTCTTATAAAATCAATGTGATAGGGTTTTTCGTAATCGATGAAATCAGAAGTAAAAATATGCGCTTTCAAATTTTGAAGATACCGGTAATCAAGGGATCTGTAATCTATCCATTGGGGAACTCCATATAAAGTTATATCAAAGGTATCACGCAGCTGGTTTAACTGACGGATGTAATCAGATATAAGCGCTTCGCCACCCATTGGGCTGATGAGTATATTTCTCCTGTTGGTGTCCATCAGATTCTTCAAACTGTCCATCCCATTATGCATAAAAACAACCTCTTTCATGTTATTTCTTTGCATGTATTGCCGGAAAAGATGTCTGTCTCCATTGCCATCACGTGCCTGCAATAAAGAATCGTTGAGCACATAAACATTGGTAAGTCGTTCACCAACATACACCCCATTCAGAAAATACCCGTCTACCCTGGCAAGATTAACACTATCACGGTAATACTGCCTGTAGTTTAGCTCTTTATTTAAGGTATTTTTATATCCCTGTATAAGATTGGCCACACCAGGTTGATTGTTGTGGACAAGAATGATATTGTCGCTGGCATGGTTGCGTGCCACATAGTAAGCCATATCGTTCATCTGGGTTTGAATTGATGGAGTGACCTGGAACAGATTCGGGTAAGAAACCAGTTGTCGGTTGTCTTCCCAATGCAGGGGAGAAACTACAGGAATATTTCTCCTCAATGCATATTGCGCAACAATATCAAGGGTATTTGAATAGAATGGCCCGATAATAAGATCCATGTCAGCCATTTCAGTTTTCCGCAGCACCGCATGAGCTTTTGATGCATCATCGCAAACATCAAACACGGAAAGTCTGATATCTGCACCCATCTTTCTGATTGAATCCAGGGCAATAAGCATCCCTTCGTAATACTGCATAAATACAAAAGAAGGATGCCTTGGATCAGGGGTTTCCAGAAACTCCTGATCAATCTTTTCAAGATATAATGGTATCAGTAAAGCTACATTATACCTTTCTTTCAGCACAGGTTCTTCACAGTATGGATCAATTACAGTTGCTTCTGTATGGAACTCGACAGGCATTTCAGGAACATCTTCAGGTGGTGTGGGCTCTACAATGAAAGGAGGTTGCTGTTCAGGCACAGGCTGTGCAGGTATTCGAATCATCTGGCCTGCTTTCAACCCATCTTTAAGCTCGGGATTTAATTTTTCCAGCTCTTCAATACTTACGTTGAACTCCCGGGATAGAGAAAAAAGTGTTTGGCCGGATGGAACACGATATTCTGTGAAGGTTAATATCCGTTCTGTTTGCCGGGGAATCCGCAAAATCATATTTGGTCTCAGGCCGGTTCTTGCATGAGGGTTATTTCGGAGTAATTCTTCCTGACTTATATCGTATTGTCGTGAAATACCATAAATTGTTTCCCTCCTTTTAACCTGATGCTCTACCCATGTAGTTTCTTTTACCGCCTTTGAAGCAACTCTTTGTGAATCAACATCTTGCCTTACAGGTATTCTGATAATCTGGTCATAACGCAGGCCATGATCTCTGAGCTCAGGATTGGCTTCATATATTTCTTCCTGTGTAACACCGTAAGCCCTTGCTATTGAAAACAATGTTTGCCCCTGTAATACCGGATGAAAGAAATATTCCTTACCATCAACTACCTGTATGGTTTGCGATCGGATTATTTCAGGTGACTGGTTCTGAGCCCTTAAAACAAAGGCCGTTATAAAAAGACTATTTATAAGAAGAAATAAAAACGCTTTTTTCAACACTTTCAAAAACTTTAGTTATAATTATTCGCGATTAACCGGGTTTATGTAATTAATAAAAAACCTTATTTGTTTAATTAAAACTACCTGACAAACACGTAAATTGTTAAATAATATTGTAAAGGTAAACAAATTTATTCCCACTCAATAGTTGCGGGAGGCTTTGAACTGATATCATATACAACCCGGTTTACACCTTTCACCCTGTTAATGATATCGTTTGACATTTTTGCAAGAAAATCATAAGGCAGATGCGACCAATCAGCGGTCATACCATCAGTTGATCCGACAGCTCTCAGGCAAACCACATTTTCATAGGTGCGTTCATCGCCCATAACGCCTACACTCTGCACAGGCAATAAAATGGCGGCAGCCTGCCACACCTGATCGTAAAGATGCCAGTCTTTTAAACCTTTAACATAAATATGATCAACTTCCTGCAATATCCGCACCTTTTCTGCAGTAATATCACCAAGAATTCTGATACCCAGACCAGGACCCGGAAAGGGATGACGGTTCAAAAGGTTGGGATTAATGCCCAGGGTTGCCCCTACCCGTCGCACCTCATCCTTAAAAAGACTATTGAGCGGTTCTACTACCTTAAGCTTCATATAGTCAGGTAATCCACCTACATTATGATGCGATTTAATGGTAGCCGATGGTCCATTTACTGAAACCGACTCAATTACGTCAGGATAAATAGTGCCCTGGGCAAGCCATTTAACATCTTTGATTTTATGTGCTTCGTCATCAAATACTTCTATAAATACCCGTCCGATTATTTTTCTTTTCTCTTCGGGATCACTCACTCCTTTCAAAGCCAAAAGAAAACGATCAGCTGCCCTCACTCCTTTTACATTCAAACCCATATTTTCATAAGAGGTCAGCACATCTTCAAATTCATTTTTTCGCAATAAACCATTGTCCACGAAAATGCAATGCAGTTGTTTACCAATGGCTTCATTGAGCAAAACTCCTGCAACGCTTGAATCAACGCCGCCAGATAATCCAAGGACAACCTTATCATTACCAAGCTTATTTTTCAAGTCCTTAACAGTCATAGATACAAATGATTCAGGAGTCCAGTTTTGGGGGCAATGACAAATATCAACAACAAAGTTTTTAAGCAAAGCCAGGCCATCAGTAGAATGATAAACCTCGGGGTGAAACTGAAGTCCGAAAGTGGTTGTTGCTTTATCTTTAAAAGCAGCTACATCAACATCATGCGAACTTGCAATCAGTTGAAAGTTATCTGGTATTTTGGTAATGGTGTCGGCATGCGACATCCACACCTGTGAATTATCGCCAATGCCATCCATGAGTATTTCATGCTTATCAACAAAAGCCAGGTTGGCTCTGCCATATTCGCGGGTTTCCGAAGCTTCCACTACGCCGCCTTTGTATTGTGCAATATACTGAGCACCATAGCATACACCCAGTAATGGGAGTTTACCGTAAAAATGACCGAAGTCTATTTTAGGCCCTTCAGGGTCACGCACACTCGATGGGCTTCCCGATAAAATTATCCCTTTTACACCATTAAGCGATTCGGGGATATGATGGTATGGATGTATCTCACAGTATACATTCAGCTCTCGTA
>SLOJ01000110.1 GCA_007132585.1 Bacteroidales bacterium
TCAGCGCAGTATTGCTACCGCCTATTACCGTTCGACTTGCATGTATTAAGCCTGCCGCTAGCGTTCATCCTGAGCCAGGATCAAACTCTCCGTTGTGAAAAGTTTAATACTGTTATATTTCCTCGGGTTACCTGGCTCAAAATATTCGTCAGGCATAATTGCCCAACTCAATCTTGTAGTTCGATCAATCTACTCTTAAGTATAATTAACCGGGTACTCGCTCGCTTGTATTGTCTTTATCAAAATTTTATCAAAGAACTTTTTTTCTGTTGTAATCTCATTTAATAATAAATGAGTATTTTTTCATTTTGGGACTGCAAAGGTAAAAAATAATTTTCTACCCACAAGCAATTATTTTTATTTTTTCTCTGCATGCCGCAACCACTACTATTATAATTATAGAACGTAATTTTTATTTGCGGGTTGCAAATGTAATTAATTTTCAGTTATTACAATGTACATTCTAATTAAAATTCTATTGTAAAATGTATATAATTTTATTTTATCGGATTGCCTGTACATCAACTTAATTACAATATTAAAATCTCTTTACCGAGAGCTTTTTATTTCTAGAATTAAGTCAAAAAAATTTAGGTATTTTGTTGCTTAAATTTTAATTTGTTATAATTTTGGTGCCTGTGGAGAGTATCGGGGAAATAAAACAAATATTCAATTCAGCATCTTGAACTTATTTTAAACATTTAATATTCCAATTTCCAATTATCAGTAAAAACCAATTAGCCTATGGAAGTATTAGAGATTGCAAGGTGGCAGTTTGGAATCACAACTGTTTATCACTTTTTCTTCAGCCCATTAACCATGGGATTGGCAGTTTTGACTGCAATTTTACACACTTTTTACTATCGCACCGGAAGTGAGCATTACAAATTACTGACAAAGTATTTTGGAAAGCTTTTCATCATCATTTTTGCACTTGGTGTGGTTACGGGTATCGTACTGGAATTTCAGTTTGGTATGGCCTGGTCAAACTACTCACGATTTGTGGGAGATATATTTGGTATTCCGCTTGCCATTGAGGCATTACTTGCCTTTTTCCTGGAATCAACTTTTATTGCAGTATGGGTATTTGGTTGGGGGAGGCTTCCAAAGGGGATTCATTTGCTGAGTATCTGGCTGGTAGCAATTGGTTCTAATCTATCGGCCTTATGGATCATTATTGCAAACGCCTGGATGCAGGTTCCGATGGGTTATGTGTTAAATGAAGGACGTGCCGAATTAAGCGATTTTGTGGCTGTAATGCTGAATGAACAAATGCTGGTTATGGCGCAACACACTATAATTGCAGCATTTGTAACCGGTGGACTTTTTATGCTGGGCATAAGTGCATGGCAAATATTGCGTAAAAACCAGGTTGAGATATTTGGCAAATCAGCTCGCATAGCCTTGGTCCTCACTGCCGTTTCGGCATTATTGGTTGCAACCACAGGACACAAGCATGCTCAACATACCGTAAAACACCAACCCATGAAAATGGCAGCCATGGAGGGTTTATGGGAAACCGAGCAACCCGCCAGTTTCTCAATGTTTGCCATCATAGACCAGGAAAACCGGACTACACGCCGTGAGTTTAAACTCCCCTATATGCTCTCAGTACTTGCCTATAATAACCTTACTACCGAAGTAAAGGGCATGAACGATCTTCAAAAAGAATATGAAGAAGCCTTTGGGCCGGGTGACTATCTGCCACCGGTTGCAGTTGTTTACTGGAGTTTCCGGCTAATGGTCGGATTGGGAATGTTGTTTATCATATTTGCCATCATTGGCCTGGTTCAATGGTGGAGAGATAAACTTGAAGAAAGCAAGCTATATCTTAAGATGGCCACCATAGTAATGTTTTTGCCTCTTTTGGCAAACTCTCTCGGATGGATTGTTGCAGAGATGGGCCGTCAACCATGGGTTGTTTATGGTTTGATGCTAACACGCGATGGTGTTTCTCCCAACGTTAGTGCCGGCTCCATGTTGCTGACAACAATAGTATTTACTTTGATTTATGGTATCCTGGCTGCTGTGGCGGTTTATCTTGTGCATCGCTTTGCCAAACCCGGAGTACCGAAAGATTCAGATAAAATGTTACATGCTTACTAAGATATTTTCAAAACTTAAAAAAATTTAGGATATGGATTTTCAAGTAATTTGGTTCATTTTAATAGCTATACTTTTTATAGGCTATTTCATTCTGGAAGGTTTTGACTTTGGAGTAGGCATTCTGATGCCATTTATCAGCAAGGATGATACCGATCGCCGAATTGTTGTAAATACTATTGGCCCGTTCTGGGATGCCAATGAAGTATGGCTCATTACAGCGGGGGGGGCAATGTTTGCTGCTTTTCCCCATTGGTATGCCACCCTTTTCAGCGGCTTTTATATTCCGCTATTCCTTATGCTGCTGGCATTGATCCTGAGAGCTGTTGGGTTTGAATTTCGTAGCAAGATGCCGCAAAAATGGTGGCGCAAAACCTTTGACCAGTTCATTTTCTGGGGAAGCCTTATCCCTGCTTTGTTATGGGGGGTTGCTTTTACCAATATCGTTCAGGGTGTTCCCATTGGATCTGACATGAATTTTACCGGAAATCTTCTTCAGATTCTCAATCCCTATGCCTTGCTGGGCGGATTGGTTGTGGTTCTTATTTTCACACTGCACGGGGCATTGTTTTTAAGTCTTCGCACTACCGATGATTTGAAGGAACGAGCTGAAAAAATTGCCCGGATGCTTTGGATACCCATTGGAGTAATTACAGCTGCATTTGCCATTATGGGTTATTGGAATACAGTTCTTTTTGAAGGATTGGGTCTGGTGCCGGGAAGCTTCCCCACCCTGGCCATTCTCAGTTTTATTGCCTGTTTCGTCTTTATGAAACTTAAAATGCAGGGATATGCTTTTGCATTTATTGCTATTACTATTTTAATGGGGACCGGTGTGGTATTCTATGGGTTATTTCCCAATGTAATGCCATCATCACTTAACCCGGAATACAGTCTTACAATATACAATGCATCATCCAGTGAACTTACCCTGAAGATCATGTCAGTAGTTGCCTTGTTTTTTGTACCCATTGTACTGGCTTATCAGGGCTGGAGTTATTATGTATTCAGCAAACGCGTAAGCCGCGATGCTATTCCAAGGGAATAATCAAACCTTTCACCTGAACAGCAAATTTCATTGACAAAAACAGAAATAAAAAAAACAGAATCAGGCATGCACATTCATCGAAGACTTTTTGGTCTTGCCATGAATGTGCATGGTTTTTTTATGGGAATTGCTATTATCAGTTTTCTGATAGCAGGTAATGTGATTCTGCAGATGTATCTGCTGAGCAGCATTATTGCAGATGTTTTCCTGTACAATGAAATAACCCGACATGATTTCATTTTTTACCTGGCTGTTACCATAATCATAAGAAGTTTACTGATATGGCTACGTGAGCGGTTCGCTCAAAGAAAGTCAGTTGAAATCAAATCTTCCCTGAAAAGAGAACTTTTCCAAAAGATACTTGCTCTTGGCCCTTCCTTTACACGCACAAGGAAAACGGGCGATTTGATTGCTTCCATTACCGATGGTGCAGAAAAACTTGATGACTATTTTACACGCTACATACCTTCCGTTATTCACATAATAATCCTGCCGGTGGTGATCATTGTTTTTACTATTACCATGGACTGGATAAGCGGACTGATTCTTTTGCTGACAGCACCGCTGATACTGTTTTTCATGTGGCTCATTGGCACTTATGCCAAAAAGCTTACACAAAACCAATGGAAGGAACTTTCACATCTGTCATCTCATTTTCTTGATGTATTGCAGGGTTTGAAGACATTGAAGATTTTCGGCTCAAGTCGCAAAGAATCAGAACAAGTGGATGATAAGAGTAATGATTTTCGGTTGATTACGATGAATGTACTTAAAGTGGCATTTCTTTCAGGCATGGTGCTCGAACTGGCTGCCAGCATTAGTATTGCACTGGTTGCTGTACAGGTTGGGATAAGATTGATTGAGGGATTGCTTACTTATCAGCCCGGCCTGTTTATTTTATTACTGGCCCCGGAGTTTTATCTGCCTTTCCGTACACTGGGAAGTCACCATCACGCAGGGATGGAAGGAGCTGCGGCAGCTGCCGGAATTTTTAGTATTACCGATGAAAAAACGGAAACCATAGAACCCGGGATAGTCCCCTTCAATGATTTTGCACCACCAGTAATTCAATTCAAAAATGTTTCATTTACTTATCCCGGCAATGCAATCCCTGCCGTTCACCAAATCAATTATACACTAAAGCCGGGCACACTTACTGCAATTGTAGGGCCCACCGGGGCCGGCAAAACTACCTTTGCTCATTTGCTGCTGGGTTATCTGCGGTCTAAAACCGGACAAATACTCATCAATAATGTCAATCTGGATCAGTTTGATCAGGAAGACTGGCGTCAAAGTCTGGCATATGTGCCCCAACACCCGCATTTTTTTCAGGGGACAATAATGCAAAATCTTCTGATGGCAAATGAACAGGCAACAACAGAACAGGTAATAATTTCCGCACGGGAAGCCGGTGCGCATGAGTTTATTGAGAATTTGCCCAGGGGATATCATACCGGTCTTGACGAAAATGCAGCAAATCTGAGTGGAGGTGAAAAACAAAGACTTGCCATTGCAAGAGCTTTGCTGAAAAATGCACCTGTTCTCATATTGGACGAACCCACATCAAGCCTTGACCCCGAAAGCGAACAACTCATTTCGGATGCAATGGAACGCATTACAAAAAACAGAACTACCCTGGTTATTGCACACAGGCTCCGGACAGTAACCAAAGCCGACAACATACTGGTATTCAGCAATGGTGAGATAGCTGAAAGCGGTAAACACGATGAGCTTATATTGAAAAACGGCATTTACACAGATTTTCTGAAAACCCTTGGAATTTTAAACAAAACCCAATGATAAGCAGACTGTTAACCTATATCAAAAATCATAAGTGGCAGTTCAGACTGGCATTGCTGCTGTCAGTTGGCACCATTCTGGCCGGTATAGGTTTGATGACCACTTCAGGCTACTTGATTACCCGTGCTGCCCAGCGACCCTTGATTGTAGACTTGTTTATGGTTACCGCTGCTGTAAGATTTTTTGGTATTTCCAGGGCTGTGGTAAGGTATTTTGAGCGCGTGGTATCGCATGACCTTACTTTCAGGATATTACATTCGATGCGGGTTGATTTGTACCGGAAGTTTGATTCATTTTCACAGAAATGGTTAATGGGCCAGAAATCCGGCGACCTGCTCTCGGGCATAGTATCCGATATTGAAACATTGCAAAATGTTTATCTGCGCATAATTTCCCCTGTTATTGTTGCAACTGTAATTTCGATTCTGACATTTGCCGGACTCGCTCTTTTTGATTTCACCCTCGCTTTGACCACCTTTGCTTTTCTGGCATTTAACGGAGTTACCGTACCTTACCTGTCTCTTAAACTGGCCAGGGGGCGGGGAAAAAATGATGTTTCCACCCGAACACAATTGAAGATATTTTTGGTTGACCGCCTGCAGGGACTACAGGATTTACTTTGGATGGGACGCAGAAAGGAAACGCAGGATGAATTCGACCGTTTACAAAACCAACTTGATGATATCCAGATCCGAAATGCTGGAACATCAGGCATTACCGAAGGCTTAAACACCCTGCTGTCGCATCTTGCCATGTTTACCGTTTTGATATTGGCCATCCCCCTTGTAATAAATGGTGATATAAAAGGCGTATGGCTAGCGGCAATCACATTGGGAGTATTAAGCAGTTTTGAAGCGGTGCAGGGGCTTGCCAA
>SLOJ01000098.1 GCA_007132585.1 Bacteroidales bacterium
GGCTCCGGCAGAAAAAATAGCCGATCTTACCTTTTCGGCATGGTCGCCCGGGCAAAAAGTAACCAGTTTTTTCAGAACTCCCTTTTTGGGCATTAGAATAGTGTTATCCAGTAAACCAAGTTTGCGGGCAAGTTTGCGGTTTACCCCCTCCGAAACACTATCGAGGTTGGTATGAACTGAAATAATGCTAATATTGTTTCTAATGGCTTCAATAAGGACTCTTTCGCTATAGTGAGATCCGGTCAGTTTCTTTAAACCACGAAAAATCAAAGGATGATGAGATATAATCAAATCGCATTCCTTTTCTATTGCTTCATTCAGAATTTCCTCTGTTATATCAATACATACAAGGCCTTTTGAAACTTCAGCTTCCGGATCACCAAACTGTATTCCTGAGTTATCATAATCTTCCTGAAGTGCAAAGGGAGCAAATTGCTCAAATAATTTTACTATGTCTTTAAGCTTCATGTCAATTCTTGTTTTTGTCAAAAATCTGATAATTATGGCTAAGTTAAAAAAATGCACACACTTTGGTGTGGAAACTTCGCGGTAAAATTTAAACAGACGGGAGCCCATTTAATTGGAAAGCGTGCGTAGTATCAATAATTTAAAAACTTCCCAATGCGAAATAAGAGCCTGAAAAACATGAAACAAAGCTCATAAAAAACAGAAAAACAGAAAAGGTTTTATATGTGGCCAAAACATCTTGTTAATAAAATAATATTTCCATACTCTCTATGCTTTTTCCCTTAAACACAACAAAACATTCTTTAAAACAAAATATATCATAGCAAAGCACTTGTATTTGCCTTAATATTAGTTTATTACGCTTGAATTAGTGGAATTCATTTTCTATATTTGGCACATGGTTTTCCTGAGGATTTTAGCATTCCCAATTTCAGTCATATACGGGATTATTACCTGGTTCAGAAATAAATTTTTTGACTGGGGCGTTCTGTCATCTCAGGCTTATGACCATCCGGTTATTGGCGTGGGTAATTTAAGTACCGGTGGAACAGGAAAAACACCTCATGTGGAATATCTGATTCAGCTTTTAAAGCCTAAATATAAAATTGCAACTTTAAGCAGAGGTTACAAACGTAAAACAAAAGGTTTTCAATATGCTTCAAAAAAGTCTGAAGTAAGCGATATTGGTGATGAACCCCTTCAAATGTATAGCAAGCATCGTGATACATATATTGCCGTGTGCGAAAACCGCAATAAAGGGATAAAAAAAATACTTGAAAACTTTCCTGAAAATGAAGTGATTATACTGGATGATGTATTTCAGCACAGATACGTGCAACCGGGGTTGAATATTTTACTTACAGATTATCATAAAATTTTTACGAGAAACTATGTATTACCCACAGGTAACTTGCGGGAGTTTCGGAGTGGTGCCAAAAGAGCAGATGCATTAATTGTTACGAAAACACCCGGAGTGTTCTCGCCACTTGATCGCAAGCTCTTGCTTAAAGAGCTGGAGCCGTTCCAAATCAAGCATATCTTTTTTTCCTACATAAAATATGGAAAATGGATACCTGTTAATGAAAAAGCAAAAGAAGAGAAACAACAAAAAGCGAAAACCATCTTTTTATTTACCGGTATAGCCAATCCCGTACCTCTTGGTGAACATCTTAAAAGACTCAGCACCGATTTAAAGATTTTCAGGTTTTCTGATCATCATCAATTTACTGCTAAAGAATTACAGCACGTAAAAGATACATATAATGGAACTTTTAGTGGAACAAAAGCTGTTATTACCACAGAAAAAGATACTATGCGATTGCGCAATCCTGAACTGTTAAAAATATTTGAAAATATTCCTCTTTATTATGTACCCATTGAAGTGGACTTTCATAAAGGAAACAAAAGAGCATTTAACAAAATGGTAAATGACTATGTTACATCATATTACCAAATAAGAAATACTGATAAATAGCTAAAGATTATACTGCAGGGATTTATAACTGAAATTTCTTCATTTTTTTCCACAACGCTACTCTGCTAATACCCAAATATTGAGCAGTTTTACTTTGATTCCAGTCATTTAACTCAAGTACATCTGTGAGTTGCTCCTTGTTGATTTTCAGTCTTCCTGAACGGGTTTTCCTGAAGCTGTCGGAATAATAAACAGAGGCAGATAGTTCCTGATCTTTTGATCTTATAGTTTCGTCGGCGAGCCTGCGATTTACCTTTTTTCTGATCTCATCAGGCAGATCTCCGGTTTCAATGATACTCCCTTTTACCAGAACAAAAGCATGTTCAATTGCATTGCGTAGTTCGCGGATATTGCCAGGCCAGGGGTAATCCATTAAAATCTTCATAGTATCGCGATTTACTCCTTTTATGTTTTTATATGTATCGCGATTAAAATGATCAATAAAGTGTTCAACAAGAACAGGAACATCAAGATGACGTTGCCTGAGTGGGGGTATAACAATATTAAAAACATTAATTCGATAAAACAAGTCTTCCCTAAAAACATCTTTACGTATTAATTCACGTAAATCTTTATTTGTAGCGGCAACTATGCGCATATCTACTTTTACGGATTTGTTATCACCAACCTTTTCAATGGTTTTTTCCTGTATGACCCGCAAAAGTTTTACCTGCAGGGATTGTGAGATCTCGCCTATCTCATCAAGAAAAATAGTTCCTCCATTGGCTTGTTCAAATTTCCCTGTTTTATCCTTATAGGCTCCTGTGAAGGCACCCTTAACATGCCCGAAAAGCTCGCTTTCAAGCAAAGTTTCTGTAAGGGCTGCACAATTAACTTTTACGAAAGGCTTATTTCTACGGTTTGAAAGCTCATGGATAGCATCAGCAACCAATTCCTTACCTGTACCACTTTCACCTTGTATCAAAACGTTCACATCTGCTTCAGATGCAAGGTTAATCATGCGGTAAATCTCATCCATTTTGGGGTCATGTCCAATAATTTTTTTCCTGATCAGATAATCCCCTTTTCCAAATGTGCCGGGAGAGTGGGTTATACAATCCATTTCGTCGGAAATATCAGTAATATTGAAAAGGTAAAGTTCCTTACTGCGATCTTCCAAACCTTTTACTGAAAAATACACAAGTCTTTCAAGATTTTTACCACTAACAATCAAAGTTTTATGAAAATTTCGTTTGCCCGAATCAATCATACTTTGCATACACTCCGTCATATTAAACTTTCGCATATCGGTGGTATAAAAGGTATACTCTTTCATATTAACTGCAGGGGCATCTGTTTCTTTTGGCAATATTCTTTCGCGGGCAAAATCATTACAATAAAGAATATTAAGATCGTGATCCGTTATGATCAAACCGCATGGTAATGAATCAGCCAAAAATTGAAAATCTGTAAACATAAACAAAAAAGTTAATGATTGGTTAGCAAAGTTAATGCTATTTTGTTAACTAAAAGTGTTAACCCATGAAGTGATGAAAAATTGCAAATACCTGATTTTATGATAATAATATATTATGGCACAGAAATAGAATACTTATAAATACATGTAGAGAATAATAATCAATTAACATTCAATATTATGACAAAACAAAACATTTTATTCGTATTAGGAGGTTTGATAGCAGGAATATTGCTTACCTCTTTACTGGCATACAAGTCAGCACCAGGAATGATGCTCAAAGAAGCCGAGAGCAATTACAACTTTGAAACATCAGTGGAAGTATTTGAGCAAACTGCAAAAGATATGGGGTGGAAAATCCCTACTGTGCATGACATGAAAGAAACCATGAGCGTGAACGGTTACGAAGTAAACAGTATGAAAGTGTTTGAACTCTGTCATCCTGATCATGCCTATGAAATATTAAGCCTTGATGAGGAAAGAATTGTATCGAATATGATGCCTTGCAGGGTATCTATTTATGAAAAATCTGACGGAAAAACGTACGTTTCCTGGATGAACACATCTATGATGGGAAATATGATGGGAGGCGTTATAGCTGATGTAATGGGTATTGCATCTGCTGATAGTGAGAAAATGATTTCATCCATTACAAAATAAATATCAGGGTGAATATTTAGTAATAGTTTTTTTTTGATTGGTGCTTATTTGAAAGGGACCCGCATTGTGCGGGTCTCCTTGTTTTTATTAAAGTCATTTCCTGATGAGTAACCACGTATCTTCATGCTCAGGAAAATCAGATCTGATTTGCAAAATCCTTCTTCTTGCATCAGCCTCGAGCAGGTAAGAGTCAACCGAAACCCTGTGAAACCCGGTTTCACTGAGTAAAATAACAGGATCAAATCCCTTGAGTTTCATTTCTTCAGTATAGCGATCAGCATTGGCTTTTTCTCTGAAGCTACCGATAATCACAAAAAACTCACGTGCGTCATGCGCACTTTCATCCTCTTCGCGGGTAAAAGTAAACCTTTCTTCAACTGCCCTGATTCTGGTATCGCTGTCAACTTCCACTGAAACATCGGTCTCGTGTTCCATAACTGGCCTTGGACTGTCTGCTTCAGTCATTCTTTGAGATCGGCAACCGGCCATGATCATAAAAACCGCTACAATCAATATTACTGTTCTTTTCATTTTAGTTTTTGAATTAAATAAATTACCTGGGTTATACGACTTAGTTAAAGTCTGATAACGCGAAATTAATCAATTTTCTATTAATCTTCCGGTAGTACCCAAGAGAATTATTTCCGGTATTTCAAAACCCTGATTTCCACAAATCGTGGAGAATCTTACTCATTTTCCGGTATGTAAATATGTCGATAAAATATGTTCTTAATCAAATCAAACTTACATTATACACTGAAAACATGCACCTTACATTTCTATCTTATACTATTGTTTGAAAATCTGGCATTGACATTGATTTGTATTTGGCTTGAATAAAATAAGTAAATATTAATATTTAAATTAAAATACATTACTATGAAAACCCATAAAATTGCCACACTGGTAACAATTTTAATCTTTTCTGTTCTGATGTTACCAAAAGTTTATTCGCAGGAAGTGAGTGGCGGAATCAAAGGCGGACTCACCATGAGTAATTTATACATTGACCGTGATGATCTGGATGATGAAAACGCCAGGTTCGGATTTCATGCCGGACTATTCAGCCAGATAATGTTCTTTGAAACCTTTGGTTTTCAACCCGAGATTCTTTTCACCACCAAAGGAACTGAAGCTACTTATTCGGGGCTGATTGACCAAACTGTAAATTTCAAACTAAATTACATAGAATTACCGGCATTGCTGATATTCAGACCTGTGGAAATTATTGAGTTTTATGCCGGACCCTATGCCGGACTGCTGCTCAGCAGTAACATCGAATTTACAGGATTCATTGAGGGGGAAGATGAAATTGACCGCGATAATTTCAATACCATCGATTATGGTTTAGCAGCCGGCATTGCCATGAACTTTGGTAACGTAAAAGCTGGTCTTCGCTATAACATCGGTTTACAGAAACTTGCGGGCACCGACCTGACAAACATGTTACTGGGCGAAAGTAAAAATGCTTACGGACAACTTTATATTGCATTCAAAATTACGGAGAAATAAGAAAATCTATACAGTAATTAAACAACGGGCTACCAAGTGTTACCCGCTGTTTTATTTTCATAGTAGTAATGTTAACCTTTCATATTTGATCTTGCTCCGGTCTGCCTATTCTTTTAAAAATGCTATGCCATTTTTCGTAATTTAGCAAAAAATTCTGCCCGGTGATCAAACCCGAAACGATAGATAAAATATTTGACGCAGCCCGCATTGAAGATGTTGTGGGAGATTTTGTTACCCTGAAAAAACGGGGTGTCAATATGTTGGGTCTCTGTCCTTTTCACAA
>SLOJ01000131.1 GCA_007132585.1 Bacteroidales bacterium
AAATCCGAAGCACGAACGGATGCTAAGATAAGCTCAGCGATGCTAAAACTTAAATCCTTATTTTCTTATTTTCTTATTTTCTTATTTTCCTACTTTCGTTTTTTCGGACAACACAACACATCACCCGTTACCCATCACCCATCAACCCATTACATTCTGTAAACTCCTGGCCGGTGATCCTTCCACTTTTTGTTTGCACTAATCTCCAACACAATGGATAAGATTCTTCGGGTGTTGGCCGGATCAATAATACCATCGTCCCATATTCTGCTGGTAGAATATATAGCTGAGCTTTCGTAATCGTAGCGGGCTTTTATTTCATTGTAAACTTCCTCTTCTGTTTTCTGGTTTTTGTCTGCAGGAGCTTTGTGAACCTTAGCCTGTTTTATTTGCGTAAGAACCCTTGCAGCCTGGTCACCTCCCATAACGCCAATTCGTGCATTGGGCCACATAAAAAGGAAACGCGGATCGAAGGCACGACCTGCCATTGCGTAGTTTCCAGCCCCGTAAGAACCCCCTGTAACAATGCTGATGATGGGCACTGTGCTTGTGGCCACTGCATGTATCCACTTGGCACCATCGCGGGCAATACCGTCATGCTCATATTTTTTCCCTACAATAAAACCTGTTATGTTTTGTAAAAAAATCATGGGAATTTTACGGTAGTTACAAAGCTGTATGAAGTGGGCTGCCTTGCGGGCCGTTTCACCAAATACGACTCCATTGTTGGCAATTATTCCCACCTTGTATCCATCTATACGGGCAAACCCTGTAATGATGGTTTTGGCATATTCAGCCTTAAAGGGGTGAAATTCACCTGCATCAACAATCCGTTCAATAATTGCAAAATGATCTACCGGAAGATTGCTTTTTACTTCGGCATAATTGTAAAGTTCTTCAGCCGGATAAAGGGCTTCGCGCGATTCTATTCTGTCAATAGTCTGCTTATCGGGTATAGGAAAAGTGCCTGTTATATTACGGCAGATCTGAAGGGCATGTACATCATCATTGGCAAGGTGATCTACAACACCAGAAATTTTTGCATGCACATCACCACCACCCAATTCTTCATCGGTAACTTCTTCACCCGTAGCGGCCTTAACAAGTGGTGGTCCGCCAATAAATATAGTCCCCTGGTTTTTTACAATGATACTCTCATCGCTCATAGCGGGGATGTAAGCACCACCGGCTGTACAGGAACCCATGACCACGGCAATCTGCGGAATATTCATGGCCGACATGCGGGCCTGATTACTGAAAATACGGCCAAAATCATCGCGATCGGGGAAAACCCTGGACTGTTCGGGAAGAAAAATTCCACCACTATCAACCAGGTAAATGGCAGGAAGATGGTTATCGATTGCAATCTCCTGGGCACGAATATGCTTTCGGATGGTTTCGCGTATGTAAGTGCCTCCTTTTACGGTGGCATCATTGGCAATAACAACAACATAACGTCCCTGTACCCTGCCAATACCGGTTACAATTCCGGCAGCAGGAAACTGGTCATGATACTGCCCCATGGCTGCCAGTGCCGATAACTCCAGAAAGGGTGAGTCTTTATCAAGTAGTGTTTCAATACGCTCACGGGCAGTTAACTTACCCCGGCTCCTGTGAAGGGCAACCGCTTTTTCCGATCCTCCCGCAAGAATCCGCCTGTAACGTGCATAAAAATCTTCCAGAATGCTTTGAAAGTTTAACTCGCCGGTATTTTCCGTTTGGGTATTTTTATTTGCACCGGATGAATTCATAAAATGTTAAAGTTTATATGTGTTATCCGATTTTAACGGCAAATTACATATTTTGTTTATGCTTGCCCCTGTTAATTTAAACAAAAGAATATGAATGAATTACAAATATAAACATATTCCTTACTGAAAGCATAAATTTCAGAAGGAAACCCTGTAAGTTTATAAAAAAAGCCCCGTAGATTATAGCGCTTTTTATATTTAAAACACGAATTTTAAACTCCTTTATTTGATCAGTCCATCTCTCTCCAGCATGGCTTCAATGGATGGTTCCCTGCCCCTGAATTTCACATAAAGTTCCATAGGTTTTTCAGTACCTCCTTTAGAAAGAATATAGTTCCGGAATTTTTCTGCGGTAGTTTTATCAAAAATTCCGTTTTCCTGGAAAGCCTTGTAGGCATCTGCATCCAGCACTTCTGCCCATTTGTATCCATAATATCCTGCTGCATATCCACCGGCAAAAATATGTGAGAAGGCGGCACTCATCATTGTACCGTCAATCCAGCGAAATAGTTGCACGGGCTGCATAGCCTGACGTTCAAATTCTTCCGGTTTCATTGTAACCGGTTTAGTAATACTATGCCATGCCATATCGTTCAATCCAAAACTCAACTGACGCACTGCTGCATAAGCCGCATGAAAATTACGGGTTTCAATGATCTTTTCTACCAACTCATCAGGTATAGGATCACCGGTTTCGTAATGCCTGGCAAACATATCGAGAAATTCACGCTCCACGGCCCAGTTTTCCATGATCTGTGAAGGAAGCTCCACAAAATCACGATACACGCTGGTACCCGATAAATCCACATAATTTACATCAGACAATATGCCGTGCAGAGCATGCCCAAATTCATGCAGAAAAGTTGTTACTTCATTAAAAGTAAGTAAAGAAGGTTTGGTATCTGTTGGTTTGGAAAAATTACATACCAGTGAAATCTGAGGTCTTATATCGGTGCCGTTTTTTCTGTATTGATCACGGAAGCTGGTCATCCATGCGCCGGCACTTTTGCCGGGTCGCGGAAAGAAATCCAGGTATAGTAATGACAAAAATCTTCCATCCCCATCATATACTTCATATATGGTTACATCTTTATGATAAACCGGGACTTCATTATTAGGCTTATAGGCAAGGCCCCAAAGCCTTCTGGATAGTTCAAAGATTCCTTCTTTTACTTTCTCCAGCTGAAAATAGGGACGGGTAAGTTCTTCATCGAAATCATATTTTTCTTTTCTGAGCTTTTCAGCATAATAGGCCCAGTCCCAGGCTTCAATGACTTGATCAAAACCTTTGGTTTTAGCAAATTGCTGCACATCGTCAAGTTCCTTTTTTGCCACCGGCAATGATGCATCAGCAAGTTCTTTCAGGAAGCTGTTGACCGTATTTGCATTTTGTGCCATGGTTTCTTCCAGCACAAAATCGGCATGTGAATCGTAGCCTAACAGGTTTGCTCTTTCGAGCCTAAGGTTGGCAATTCGGCTAATTATTTCAGTATTATCAAATTCATTGCCTTTATATGAGCGGGTTGAGTAGGCCATGTAAACTTTTTCACGGAGATCGCGCCTGTCAGAATATCTCATGAACGGTGAGAAACTGGGAGCATGGAGCGTTATCACCCAACCCTCCAGTTCTTTAGTTTTTGCAGACTGTGCTGCAGCATCAATAGCAGATTGAGGCAAGCCTGAAAGCTCTGCTTCATCGGTAATATGCAAATGCCAACCGTTGGTTTCAGCAAGAATATTATCACTGAATTTGAGCGAAAGTTCCGAAAGTTCGAGGGAGATTTCGCGCATCTTATGCTTTTTGTCATCAGGAAGTGCAGCACCATTTCGGGCAAAGCTTTTCCATGTTTTTTCCAGCAACATATCCTGCTCAGAAGTAAGATCAAGGATTTTGCGTTGTTCATAAACATGTTGTACCCTTTGAAAAAGCTTCTCATTAAATAAAACATCGTTGTAATAATCCGTTATCAACGGAGAAATTTCGCGGGCAATCTGCTGCATTTGCTCATCGGTTTCTGCACTGTTTAAATTAAAAAACACAGCACTTACCAATGATAACATCTCACCGCTTTGTGAAAGAGCTTCAATGGTATTTACAAAATCGGCATCTGCCGGATTATCTGCAATCAAATTGGTCTCTTTACGGGCTTCTTCAATAGCTGTTTTAAAAGCAGGTATATAGTGCTCATGCTTTATAAGATGAAACGGTGGTGTTTCATAAGGGGTTGAGAAATTAATTGTCAAAGGGTTTGTTTCTGTTTCTTTTAGTGCACTCATGATTAAAAATATCATTAAAGTTGACCGATTCTTAAAAGATTTTGATTGGAATTAAATACTGAAAACAATTGAAAAAGACTAAAGTTTAAACATGCTTGATAATCAGTGGATTGATCATTCGTATAATGCTGAAAATCAGACATGAAATGCTACATCTGATTATACTGTTTATTTACGATAATATTAAAAAATGTAAGATATTCTACAATGGAGTAAAATCACGCAAAATATTTACAAAATAAACAGGTGATATCACCTAGGCAATATGGTTGAATAATCCAAATAATACGGATAGTATATTTAGTAATTTCGTGAGATAACAAACAGATTGAAATGTGGGTCAATCCAAGGGTGAGCGCATCTGGCTGAAATTTAATTTATGGAATGTTAATTTACAAATCGAAACTCAGTTCTTATCTTACCTGGAGAACATGTGGCATTAACCGCTATGCATATGTTCCGGGAGTTTTTTGTAATTTAAATAATCTTTTCCGATGGTTTTTTATGGCAGGTGTTTTCAGCCTTAAAGGATTCCTTACAAAAGCCTTTATTCTAACCTTTCTTTTCACTACAATTATTAGCTGGTCATTAAATGCACAACAATGCCTCAATAGCCCGGTTCTGGATGTTGATCTTACCGCATCACCTGATGCTACCTGGGAAGCATTAAATATAACCCCTGAAGACGCCTGTTGTGATTTTCCCAACGATTACAACTGTATCGAGCTTATGATTAGTCTGCACCCGGAAGCCAGCAGCGTTACCATTGCTTACATTACCAACACAGGAAATCTTTGGTATACAATAAATTGCGAAAACGGAGATGAAGGTCATATTCCTTCTCCGGCCAACAATATAATTTCCTTATGCTTTGACGATCCGGGGCCACATTCTGTGGTATTTTGCCGCGGCGGAGATTCAGATTACAGTTTCCAGGTATCATCGCACAGCAATCCATTTGAAGCTACTCTTGATCCTTTTTCTCCGGTTTGTATTAACAGTCCGGGATTTTTCTTTACAGGAGGCTTCCCTTTAGGCGGAACTTATTTTGTAAACGGAGCTAATGTATTTGGTTTTTTCGATCCTTTAGCACATGGGGTGGGTGATCATGAAATAACTTACGTATACGATGATCCTGCTACCGGTTGTGTTGGCACAGCAACCCAGATACTAACCGTTTTAGACTTGCCCAACATAGTATGGGATGGGCAGGAGCTCTGTGATAATGGAGGCTGGTCAGACCTTTTGGGTGCCACGCCGGATGGTGGTTATTATACCGGAGATTTTGTTTCGGGCAATCAGTTTAATACGGATCTTGCGCCACCCGGGAACTATGATATAACTTATACTTACATTGATGCTTATGGCTGCGGAGCCTCTTCAACCGCAACGGTTACTGTGCATCCCCTTCCTGTTGCAAATGCATGGCCCGACCAAAGTATTGGAACCGGTAATCCTGTCAACCTTTTTGCTGACCCGGGTGGTGCCGGCACTTATTCCTATCAATGGGAGCCAGCTGGCCTTTTTGTTGATGCCAATGTGCAAAACCCAACAACAGTCCCGCTTACCCAGTCCCAAATTTTTACGCTTACGGTTACTGATCTGGTTGCAGGATGTACATCCACAGATCAGGTAGTTGTGAATGTTACGGGTGGTGATCTGGATATCATAAGCATTACAGCAACGCCGCAAACTATTTGCTTTGGTGAATCATCAGAGTTGTGGGCTCTGGTTTCCGGCGGTTCAGGCAA
>SLOJ01000070.1 GCA_007132585.1 Bacteroidales bacterium
ATAAAAGAACAGGTATCATCTTTTCGGGTGGAAATACAGATCTTCGTCGATTACCATGGATGGAGAACAGATATCATCATTGATTGCTCATAATTATAAAATCCGGTATAGATGGATGGAAAAACCTGATGTATATAATAAAACTCAAAGCAAAGCAGGCAAATTATTTCTGATTCCTGTAAGCCTTGGCTCTGGTAACATTGATAAGGAGATTCCTGCAGGCAACATGCAGATCATCAATAATCTGAATGAGTTTATTGTGGAAAATATTCGTACCGCACGTCGCTCGCTGAGAGCGATGGGATATCCAAAAGATTTTGAATCAGTAATATTTCATATTCTTGATAAACATACAGTTCCCGAAGATGTACCTGGTTTTTTAAAAAATGCTTTAAATGGCAAGAAGATAGGCCTGCTTTCAGAAGCCGGTAGCCCCTGCATAGCAGATCCCGGGCAACAAGTTGTTAAATATGCCCATAGTAATAATATAATGGTAGTTCCGCTTATTGGTCCAAGTTCCATCTTACTGGCGCTTATTGCATCAGGATTTAACGGGCAGAATTTTATATTTCACGGATATCTTCCCATTGAGAAAAAACAGCGTATCAAAAGAATTAAAGATATTGAGCAGGATGCCATAAAAAATGACCGTACCCAGATTTTCATGGAAACACCTTACAGAAACAATGCCTTGCTTGATGACCTGATCAGAAATTCCGTATCATCTACTCTCCTGTGTATTGCCAGTGATCTTACAACTGAACAGGAATTTATCAAAACTTTAAGTATAGAAGGGTGGAAAAAGAATATACCTGACCTAAACAAAAGACCAACCATATTTCTCATATACAAATAATCCCGGATTGGCAGTCCAGGATTAATATAAAAAAAGATTATTTCAGATTTGCTCAAATAGCAGGCTTCTTTTTTTGGAAGCTGTAAATCAGTACCCCGATTCCAAGCAGTATCATTGGAATACTAAGAATCTGGCCCATGTTTATTATAAGATTTTCTTCAAAAGGAGACTGCACTTCTTTATAATATTCAACAATAAATCTCCATACAAATAATGTTATCAGGAAATAGCCTGTAAGAAATCCTTCATAAAGTTTTGACATTCTCTTGAAATACATCCACATCATACTTGCAAAAATGAAAATATAACCTGCTCCTTCATAAATTGCAGTGGGATGCCTTGGTTCAGTAAAAACAGGATCAGCACCTCTTAACCAGGCACCTACATTATCTACAAACCTGAAACCCCATGGTTGATCAGTTACATAGCCATAAATTTCATGGTTCATGAGGTTCCCCATTCTTATAAAAAATGCACCAAGGGCTATAACAATGAGCAATCTGTCAACCGTCCAGAAAAAACGCATTTCAGGAAACTTTTTATAATACCGGAGCATAGCCAGTATAATTCCAATGGCACCACCATGGCTTGCGAGACCGCCCTGCCAGATATATAGTATTTCAACAGGATTGGAAATATAATAATCAAAATCATAAAAGAAACAGTGGCCTAATCGTGCTCCTACAACACTTCCTATGGCAATATGAATCAAAAGGCTATCGAGCTCTTTCTGGCCTATATTTTCGCGTTTAAAGATTATACGCATGATTTCGTATCCCAGGTAAAATGAAAGCGCCCAGAACAAGCCATACCATCTTACCGTAAGAGGGCCTAATGAAAAGATTTCAGGACTAACCTCCCATGTAACTTGCAAAATCGTCATATCTCAGATTAAATTTTATTCAACATTTAGTAGTTCCACATCAAAAACCAGAGTAGCATTGGCGGGTATAGGTCCTGTGGCTCGTTCACCATAGGCCAGTTCCGGAGGTATGATAAAACGGTATTTTGCACCTGGTTTCATCAGTGCTACCCCCTCATCCCAACCGGCAATAACCTGTCTTCTCCCAAGTAAAAACCTGAAAGGCTGTCCCCGTTCAATGGATGAGTCAAAAATATTTCCATTCATAAGAAACCCTGTATAATGCACAGTAACAACCTGACCTTCTGTAGCTTGCTCGCCTGTTCCTTCATTAACGATAATATATCTGAGGCCTGACTCTGTTTCAAGAGTATCTTTGCCTGCTACATTGTAAGGTTGTGGTCTTTTTACTTCTTCGGCATCAATAACTTCCACATCAAAGATCAGATTACTGGCCGGTGGTATCGGACCACGTCCTTGTTCACCGTAAGCAAGTTCATAGGGAACCCATAAACGTGCCTTATCACCTACCCTTAATTTTGCAATACCTTCTTCCCAGCCCTTAATTACCATCCCTTTACCTAATGTAAAGTCGATGGGCTCACCCCTTTGCCATGACGAATCAAAAATTGACATATCTTTTTCAAAAAACCCGTTATAATGTATTCTAACCCTCATTCCGGAAATCAGCATCATTCCGTCACCCGGCTCAACAACAGTATATCTTAACCCGGAAGTAGTTGTTATGATATTGGCGTCATCAGGTATATCAAAAGGTTTGGGTGCAGGATCAATTTTTACCACTTCAACATCAAACACAAGTGTTGAGTTGGCCGGAATATCTCCTACAGCTCTCTCACCATATGCAAGGTCTGGAGGAATAACCATTATGGCCTTATCGCCTTCTCTTAAAAGACTTATTCCCCTCTCCCATCCGGGAATTACCTGGCCTGCCCCCATTTTAAAAGAAACGGGTTCCTCCCTGTCAAAACTATTATCAATAATGGTACTGTCTTCAAGCATAAGCCGGTAATGGACAAAAACCATATCATTCTGTAAGGGTTTCGTTCCATTTCCCTGTCCCTGTTCAGTGATCCTGTATCGAATACCAGACTCATGAGTAATAAAAACAGGCTCAGTTGTTCTTTGCAACAAGGAACAGGCTGAAAATATAAGCAGTACTGCAAAAACTAAAACTAAACGGAATGCTATCTTATTCATCTGTTTATATTTTTTATTAACTCGGTCAGATGGGATTCACCAAAGCCATTGATCACAGATTTCCTGGTTTGGTATGAATTAATCATACTCGTATGTATCAATAATATTGTTATAGCTCGGTTCATTTATTCAGATATGAAACAGGACAAGAAGGTATATAAAGATATACTAAATGTGTTATAAATTTAGTTGGCATCAAGCACTTCAATCTCAAAAATAAGGGTTGAGAAAGGCGTAATTACCGGCCCCCTTTGCTGATCACCATAAGCAAGATAAGATGGAATGATCAGTGTGGCTTTTGACCCGATGTTTAATTTTGAAACACCTTCATCCCAGCCTCTGATAACCTGTCCGGCTCCCAGTTGAAAAGTAAAAGGTTCACCCCTTTCTACTGAAGAGTCAAACACTGTACCATCAAGGATTTTGCCGGTGTAATGTACTGTAACATTCTGACCGCTCTGGGGCTTGGGACCTGTACCTTCCTCTTCAACTACGATAACTAGTCCGCTTTCCTCAGGTTCAACTGTAATGCCACTAGCATCCAGATAATCCTGAAGTAAATCATCTTCAGCATCTTTTGCAATTTCCTGCTCCTTAATCATATCTTCACGTTTTTTCATTCTGTAATCATCATATTCTTCCTGGTTGAAGATGTCAAGTACAAGAATATCAACATAAACGCTATCATCCTGCGGTATAAAACCAGGAACTGAAGGAGATCTTAGTGTTGTTGTAAAGAAGTTCATCGCGTCAAGTTTAAAAGTTACGCTGTCGCCTTCGGCCATTAATCGTAACCCTTCATAAATATCACCCGAATATTCTGACGGAATAACAGGAATGTACATGGCTTCATTGAAATCTTGATTTGTAAAAAATACTGAGTCAGCAGGATAGCGATATGCAATATCAATTTTTACAATATCATCAATAACAGCTTTATCACCCCGGTTGCTTTTATGAACTTTATAGGTAAGTCCATTATCTGTTCTTTCAAAATCTCCTGATCCGCATGCTGCAACTGCAAGAATCAGTGTACCGGCAATCAAAAAAATTGTATTTCTCATAAAATAATCGTTGAATGGTTCATTTTTTATTTACTTGTAATATTTATTAACTCTAAATCATATATTATAGTTGCTCTTCTTGGTATTTTTACGCCATCACCAGGCACGCCGTGTGCAAGATGCGATGGTAGAATAAACCTTGCTTTATCTCCAACCCTTAAAAGTAAGATACCTTCTTCAAGTCCTGGTTCAACACCACCCTTTCCGATACGAAATTCACGTATACCATCTTCCCGTGATGAGTAAACTAAATCACCTGTAATAAGACTTATATTGTAATGCAAATGAGCAATATTGTCTTTTTCTGCTTTGGGGCCCGTTCCTTCTTCATAAATCATATACTTTAACCCCGATCCTGTCTCTTTCATATCCCAGCTCTGCCGGTTAATAAAATCCTGGATTTCCTGTTCTTCTGCATCTATAAGTAACGCATTAGCTCCGCGCAACGATCTGCGAATTTCTTCCTGATCGGTTTGATTTCCATCAGTGCTTTTTGAACCACACGAGGAGATTGCAACAGATAAAATAGTCAGGAAAATTGTAATCCTCATAATGAAAGTTATTTGCCTGGGGTAATAAAATAATTGCAAAGTTAATTATAATTGGTAACTTCCCGAAGAGCATCAAAATCGTTGCTGCTTAATTCTTTTATTATATTTTCAAAGTATTTTATGGTATGACTGAGGGTATCCTTATTATTACCACCTGCAGCATTTCTATGGCCTCCACCATTAAAATATCTCCTGGCCAGATTATTTACATTTACATCACCTTCTGAGCGGAAAGAGATCTTTATATTGTCTTTCTTTTCAATAAAAATTGCAGCCAACCTGATTCCTTCAATGCTTAATCCATAATTTACTACTCCTTCGGTATCGCCTTCCTGATAATTAAATCTTTTTAAATCCTCGGCACTCAAATATATATACGCTGTCTTATACTTATGTAATACAACCAGATTGGACCCGAGACAATGACCAAGCAAACGCATCCGATCTTCTGAGTAGGTATCGTATATCTGTCGGTGTATGTTTTCCCCATCGATACCTAATTTCATTAAATAAGATACTATTTCATATGTACGAGGATTATTGCAGGCATAACTGAATGATCCGGTATCAGTAACAATTCCGGCATATAAGCATTCCGCAACCCTTTTGTCAATTGCTTTTTCTCTTTCCAATAACAAAATAAGCTCATAAATCAATTCGGCAGTAGATGACGACCTTACCTCCGAAATTATATGGTTAAAATGATCCTGGGGATCAGGATGATGATCAATTAGTATTTTGTATCCTTTGGCTTTTTTCAAGCGGTTTGACAAATCCTCGGTTCTTTCAATATCATTGAAATCCAGACAAAAGATAACTTCTGCTTCTTTTATCTTAACGGTACTGATTGAGGTAGATTTGGTACCAATAATTATTTTATCGGCATCTGGCATCCACTTAAGAAAATCCGGAAATCCGTTGGGGGAAATAACATCAACATTTTTATAACCCGAATTTGTGAGAAAGTGATAAAGCCCCAATGAAGACCCTATTGCATCACCATCAGGGTTTACGTGACTTACTATTACAATCTTTGTCGAGTTGTCTGATAACAGCTTTTTAATTGGTGCAATCAGTTTATTATTCAAAATATGTGTTTTAAATTACCTTAATAAAGTGAATCTCCCCTGGATTATACAACACATCACTAACAAAT
>SLOJ01000141.1 GCA_007132585.1 Bacteroidales bacterium
CCAATATGCTGCCCGATATGATTGATTCGCTTGTGGATAATGGCTACAAAGGGATTATTATTGCAGGTACTGGCCTGGGGCATGTAAACATACCTCTTTATCCTGCTTTGAAGCGTGCTTGCGAAAAAGGTGTGGCAGTATACATGACCGTACAGACCCTCTGGGGTTACGTGCACATGTTCGTATATGAAACCGGCCGCGAACTTATGGCACTTGGTGTTGTACCCGCTGAAAACATGTTACCTGAAGTGGCCTACATAAAACTGGGATGGGTGCTTGGCCAGACCACTGATCCTGAAGAGATAAAGCGCTTGATGCTTACTCCTATGAACGATGATATTACAGAACGGGAACCTTACAATGGTTACCTTATATATCAGGGCGGACTGCCGGAGGTGGAAGAGTTTGTTAAGAGGTTCAGGAAGTAGGGGTGGTGATGGGTAATGTGTGATGTGTGATGGGATTGATTATCGGATACCAGGTAGTGCAGATATTTTGAATGTTGTGTATTTTGTTATAAAAAAAGCCCCCTGAAAATCAGGAGGCTAAGCTTTAAAAGGTACCCGGAGCCGGGCTCGAACCGGCACGGCCGCAATGGCCACAGGATTTTAAGTCCTGGGTGTCTACCAATTCCACCATCCGGGCGTTTTTAAAGAACTTTGCTACAAAGTTACCAAACCAAACTTATAGCTAAAAAAAAACCTCTTTTTCAGAGGTCTTTGAGCGGAAAACGAGACTCGAACTCGCGACCCCGACCTTGGCAAGGTCGTGCTCTACCAACTGAGCTATTTCCGCTTTTCGTAATTGCGGTTGCAAATATACGCAAGATTTTTGAATTGCAAAAAAATTTTATTTTTTGTCATTTTTTTTAAAAACTTGCATCTCAACTCCATACCAATCAGAGTATGATAAGCAATTCGTGATTTCACTATTACTAAACCTCAACCTTAACCTTAATCTACACCTGCTATTAAATGCTGTTAAAATGGGTTGTTATTCATTTATAATTTTTATATTTGTGCCCTTTAAAAATGGCAGGAAATTTGTTAAGTAAACATTAAAACTACCTGAAATACAACCTCGTGAGGGGAGAATAAAAACACTTTAAACCTAAACTATTGAAAATGAAAAAGATTTTTAGCATTGCAATGTTGATGGTATTTTTCCTTGGGATGAATGCCACTGCTAACGCGCAGAACAAACTTGGGCATATCGATACCAATGAATTGCTTCAAATGATGCCCGGCCGTGAACAAGCTTCACAGGAACTTGAGAAGTTTGCCCGGGAACTGGAAACTCAGTTTACAGCTATGCAAAGAGAGTTTCAGACAAAATACCAGGACTATCTTGAAAACCAGGAAACTCTTTCGCAACTTATTCGTCAATCAAGAGAACGCGAGCTTTCAAGTTTACAGGAAAGAATCATGGAGTTTCAGGAGTCAGCTCAGGAAGAACTGATGCAGGAAGAAAATCGTTTACTTCAACCCATCGTTGATAAGGCACGCAATGCCATCGAAGAGGTTGCTAAAGAAAATGGTTACACGTACATTTTTGATCTCAGCGTTGGTGTTGTATTGTATTCGGAGCCGGGTGATGACATTATGCCTTTGGTAAAAGCTAAACTGGGCATTGAGTAATATGATTTAATAAATTAAAAAATGGCTGCCTTTTTTAAAAAAGACAGCCATTTTTTATTACGCTTAAACCGAAGAAACGGATTATGAATTATTTCCTGGCATCAAAATGTTGCTCAAGAAGCCGGGCAACATATTTGCCGATAATATCAAACTCAAGGTTTATTACCGTACCTTTTTTAAAATCACCAAAATTGGTTACATCATAAGTATAAGGTATGATGGCTACTGAAAACACATTAGGCTCCGAATCAACCACAGTAAGGCTTACACCATTTACAGAAATAGAACCCTTTTCAACGGTAATATTCTTCGGACCCGGGTCGTACTCAAACCAGAATTTCCAGCTTCCATCCAATTCTTCAACTTTGGTACAAACTGCGGTTTGGTCTACGTGCCCCTGAACTATATGTCCGTCTAAACGCGCGTCGATTCGCATACATCTCTCAAGATTAACGCGGTAGCCTTCTTTCCAGGTGCGCATATTGGTTTTATCAAGCGTTTCCTGTATTGCTGTGAGGGTATACTGATCTTTATCCTTATCAACATGAACGGTTGTAAGGCATACCCCGTCATGTGCAACACTCTGGTCTACTTTTAATTCAGCTGCAATGGGGGTTTCAATGGTGAAATGGATATTTCCTCTTTCTTTTTCAATCTTTACCACCTTACCGGTGGTTTCTACAATTCCTGTAAACATATAAAAATGAATTTTAGGTTTTAACTCTAATAATGTGCAAAGTTAGTCTTGTTCTTCTTCAATGTAAAGATATTTATCACCTGTAAGTTCAACAATGGTTCTTAACCACCACTCAGGATACTCAGGATGTTCAACGATAGGGTATTTCCCCCATTGGTTGGTAAGGAATTTACCATCTTCTTCTTTTTTGATATTCCCGTCAAGGTATTTTACCATTAGAAACCTGAATAGTTCCTGCCAGCGTTCAACCGTATAGTTCCCCATTGAAACGCTGAAGCTGGTAAGAAAATCCTTTGCCTGTTCAGGGTCTTTCTCATAAAGTTCTAATGCTTCATTATCTATAGCCGGAAGAAATTGCCTGAAACTGTTTTCCAGTTCAGCCTGCACTTTCTGAATATCTTTGATTTTTAAACTGTATCTGAGATACGCCAGGTGAGCTACTTTATTAAATACCCAGAAAGCGGCATCATCTTCATATTCAATGATGCTTCCAAATCCTTCCCTGAATTTATCAGGGGCTTTACGAATTCCTGCATACATAGGCACGTACACACTGGTATTGGCATCATCAATACCAAACCATATGATGCCGCCAATGGGGCCGGGATAGTCTTTTCGCGATTGGGTAATGAACGAAAATGCAGTTTGCTGGGTAGCGGTGGTGCGTTCGTGAAAATAGGTTTTTCCATCAATTTCCCATGTCAGAGGTCGCCACCTGTAAGGTTTACCCCAGGGGCCGGCGCCTATATCCTGTGAAAGATCAAAGTCGGTTCCCTGCAGGTAGTCACGTTTAAAATTAATCAGGTCTTCAACAGAAAGTTTTCGTTCGGGCTTAACGTAAAGGGGCATACGATTCGTAAGATCAAAACCCATGGCATAATCCATATATTGATCCATGCCGGGTGTTACTTCCTTAAACATACTCCATACGCGGGCTTCACAAAATCGAGCGGCGCCAAAATCAATGGGTGCATATACATCTGAAAAACTGAATTTTGCATCTTCATCATCAAAATATCCTTTGCGACGGGCAAAATCAATAACATCATGGGCATAAATAACACTTATACCTGGCTCATGAAGCTTATCGAACTGTCTATTGGTGATAGAAACTACCCCGTCGGCTTTCGGGAAAGTCATAATACGTGCATGATTTGCATGTGCAGAAATGTATCCGTCAGGAATTCTTTGAGCTACCCATACAGCTCCTTTTTCGGTATTATAATATTCGCCTGTGTCAGGGTCGTATTGCAGATCGGTTCCCTTTCCGATGATCTCCATGATCCATACTTCGTTAGGGTCGGCAATGGAAAAGGATTCTCCCATGCTGTAATATCCATATTCATCAGTAAGTTCACCAATGATGCGGATGGCATCGCGCGCAGTTGGCGCTTGCATGAGTGCCAGTTGCATGAGTCCTGTATAGTCAACGCCACCTGTAGTATCGAACAGCTCGCTGTGCCCCCCGAATGTAGTTTCGCCAATGGCAACCTGTTTCTCGTTGATATAACCCACCACCTGGTATGTGTGGTCGGGCAGGGGTATGCGCGCAAGCGGTTTATGGCTGCCCCGGTAATATGCCTGGAAATAGGATCCGGGAGCTTTAGGGCCACCTTCAAAAAAATACAACTCACCATATCTGATGTGTGAATCGGCAGCATAACTTATCATTGACGAACCATCGACCGATGCCCCGGGGGTTACAAGGTAACTGGTGCAAGCCAGCACCGGGAGAGTAAAAAAGGTAATGCTGAGTACAGCCAAAGTAATTTTTTTATTCATAGGTTTTGTATGTTAGTTATGATTAATCAGGATGGCAAACCTACAAAAAAAATTGAAAATCAGTGTCCTTTTAAGGTTGAGAGTATTCTTAAAAATCAATAACAGGAATTTATGCCTTTAATACGAATTAACAGACTGGATAGAGACCGGAAATAAAAAAATGACGTGTTTAAATGTTTTCAATTACTTTGGGCTGTAAAAAGAAGGCAGAGGCTTTCGTTAATAGTTTTAAGCTGATTTTCTGATCTTAATAAAGGTGAAAACAAGGATCATTATCATTACCAAAAATACAGGCCAGTTTTTAAGGGGTAATGGCACAGGATCATCATCACCCGGCTCATCGGGCTCAGTGGGTTCGTCGGGCTCAGTGGGCTCATCAGGTTCACCGGGGTCAATACCAGTAAAGCCCCCGGTTCCAATAAAAACCCAGGAGTCGAAACTTCTGTCGCCCGCGTCGGCAATGGCTAGTTTGATGTGGTTTGATTCACCGGGTAAAACAACACCCATGGCAGTCAATAACGTTGTAAAGCCATCCATTTCGGTACAAAACGGTCCGGGCTGTTCGTCATTATCAATAAAGAAATTATAGTTGTTGAAATTATTGATACTGTTTACCGATATTCTATCGTTTGTTTCAGGAACCAATGCAATGTTTTCACCATTCAGAAAAAATCCGAACACATCATTGTAAGGCGATCCGACCCATTCGTTATATTCGTCGGAGCCAAAAACAAAGCTTATAAAAAGTGTGTCATGAACCGGTATAAATGAAAATTCAAGAATGGTTGCATCAAAGGTTTCATAGCCAGGGATAAGACTCTCCAGGTCTTCATCGCCCGGCAGGTTCAATACCCCTGTGGCTCCGGTGTATTCATTCGGCCCCGGCACGTTTTTTATAAATCCGGAACTCAATATTATACCACTTTCCAGATTAATACCTGCGGCTTTTCCCCCCTTATACATACCTGCAGATGCATCTTGCCCGGTAGTAGCCTGCAAATAAACCTGACTGTAGGATTGAATATCGTTGCCAAGTATTCTGCTTATTAATGAATCAGCTGTAACCAGGTTTTCATCATAAAACTCTAAAAGGAAACCTTCACATTCGGTTTTGTATGACTCATTATATAGTTTGACAGGGCCGGTAGTGCGCTCCTGAGCAGCTGTAGTAACGAAAGAAACAGTAAATAACAGGAAAAAAAACTTTTTCATTTGCAGGTAATTATTATCAGTCAATAACTTCAAAAATGATATTATGCAATTTCAAAAACAATAAATATTGAGAAGAACCAAAATTAACATATAATTATAAGCGAATAACTTTTAGCAGGTTTTTGCTGTATTGTTGTGAATAACTTTTTACCTTTAAATCGCTTTAAGAATCAAAATATGGGTTGTGGCTAATAGAAAAGAACTTAGGGAAAAGGCAAAACAAAGAGATAAGTTACGGAGGGAATATCTTAAAAGGATCAAACCTTTGTTATTTTCATTTGGAGGTTGGTTTCTTATGCTGGCTCTTGTTCATTTGCCGGGAATAAAAGATGTTGTAAGGCAAACAATGGTGAGTTTTACACATAAAGCGGTTATTGCAACAGGAAAAATTTTGCAATTACCGGTTTCTGACGGAGGAGTACCGGTACTGAATTTTTCTGATTTTGGCATGAAAGTGATTCTGGAATGCACTGCATATAACTTCTACATCTTTATTTTCATGATTTCGGTTTTTATGCCCTGGTCGTTAAAAAACAAAGCAATAAATTTTGGAATAATGACAGGAGTTATATTTATTGCCAACAAAATGAGATTTTTAATTATGGGGGCAATTGGCAACTTTTCTACAAATGTTTTTTATAGCATACATGATTATTTCTGGAATATACTTTTTGCACTGCTGGTTTTTTTGATCATTTTATGGTCCGACGGAAGATCAGGTAAACCCCTGTTTTTTGCGGGTAACTAATTGTTTTATTCAATGCTAAAAAAAATAATAATATGGGTTATAGCATCGGTGATAATTACACTGATCTGGGTAAATGGCTTTGAGAAGCTTTATGCCCATATACTGGCTTTTTTGGTAAATACCATAAAAGCGATTTTTGGAAGTGAAACATATTTGGATGTAACCAGTGATTCCGGTGATCTTGCCTTTGTGGTACACACTCTTATTGGTGGAAAAAAGGGGTTTTATCCACAAAAGGTACAAGCAATTTTATTTCCTGTAATTATTGTTTTAAGCTGGTTTTCGGTGTTATTTTATGTGTTGCCGGGCAAAATAGCTGCAAATCAGTCGATGATCAATTTTGGTTTATTCCTTTTTTTTCAATTGATATTTATGTTTCTTCTCACTTCTTATTATACTTCATCATTTGCCAGGCTTCTATATCATATTCTCCTAGAGAGTTTTTATATAATTGCACTTTTCCTGGTATTGAAAGACTGCATAAAATTCCCTGGTATCTGGCTTAAAAGGAGTAAGAAATAATTTTTGATTGTATATCTACTATTGTAATCCATTTTTTTATCATACTGTGTAAAGTGAACTATCTCTTTTATTTCATGATAACAGCGTATTTAATTAAAGGGTCTTTCAGTAAAAAAAATAAACGGAGAGGGAGTAGTAAACCTTTTCGGGTTTTCGTTTTTCATAATCATTTATTAATTGAAACCATGTAGTTATTTGTATAAAAATATATTTATTTGTTTTAAGTGTGCACTTAATTCTTTACTTTTGCTTTGCAATAAACGTGTTAACTACTCGTTGAATTTAAAAACATCCGAAACAGTCCACCAACAGCTTTTATCAGCTTTTACTAAAACCGGATAACGAATACAATATTTACTGGTTAATGCAGGAAAATTTTAAAATAGCACAAAAACGTATCCCGGTTACCATCATTACAGGATTTCTTGGCTCAGGAAAAACCACACTGCTAAATAATATCATTCGCAAAAATCCTGATACGCGTTTTGCAATCATTGAGAATGAATTTGGAGAATTAGGAATTGATGGTGAGCTGGTATCTGCTAAAGGAACATCGGTTTATGAGCTTACCAATGGATGTATCTGTTGTTCATTGAGCAGGGATTTTTTCAGTTCTCTTCAAACCATTATAGAAAAAACGGACAAAATTGACCACTTGCTGGTTGAAACTACCGGAATCGCAGATCCAACCAGTGTTATCGATTTATTTGTAGCCAACAATACTATCGAAAAGTTTTTTGAAGTAAACAGTGTTATTTGCCTTACAGATGCATCAACCCTGGAAAAAACAATACATGACGAAGTCGATTCACGAAAGCAAATTGCTTTATCTGACCTAGTTATTCTCAACAAAGTTGATCTTGCAGCAGGAACACATATCAGTCAATTGAAAGAGCATATCAGCGAAATCAATCCCATGGCTGAAATAGTTGAAGCAAAATGGGCACAAACCAATGGCACTCCATTGCTTCAAACCAAAGCCTATTCATCCTCCCATATCGAAAAGTCTACCCGTTCATTCCATAATATAAGTGTCTCAATACATGAGCTTTCCGTTTCAAATAAATCTACATCAAGTGAAATGGTAAATCACCGCCATGATATACATGCGGAAGGATTTATTTTCGATGAATGTTTTGATCAGGAACTTTTCAATATCTGGATGTCGAGCTACTTGTATTTCAATCAAAATACACTCTACCGTGTAAAGGGAATTCTCAACTTCAGAGGTAAGAAGAAACGCTGTGTTTTCCATGCTGTAAAGGGCTCTTATAATTTTGAAGACGGCACTGATTGGGAAAATGATGAAGCGCGTTATTCTAAAATAGTCTTCATAGGTAAATATATTGACCGCAAAGAGTTGGAAACAAGTTTAAAAAAACTATTCCAGTCAAGAAAAGCAAACAGAATAAGTGCCTGAATCCCTGGTTTTTTTAAAATCAATTGTGGTTCGAAGAAAGAATCTCTTCCTGAAAATTCCCTTGGTATATGATAGCAATAAGCAGCTCTTATATTTTGCAGAAAATTACTCCGGGAGCTATAAACTGGAAGGTGAAAACACCTGAAAAAAAAATTTTCCTGACCTTTGATGACGGTCCCTTTCCTGATGTTACCGATAATATATTGCAACTGCTGGATGCCTACAATGCCAAAGCCACTTTTTTTTGCAC
The DNA here is from genome assembly GCA_007132585.1 of Bacteroidales bacterium. GTDB lineage: Bacteria > Bacteroidota > Bacteroidia > Bacteroidales > UBA7960 > SKVR01. Next base: position 8,269 of record SLOJ01000141.1, read on the forward strand.
AGGTAAGCAAGCCCAAAGACATCCCGTGTATATTAATATGATAAAAGATAAAGGCCACGCTCTGGGGAATCATACCTTTAATCATATTAGTGGTTGGAGAAATTCAGTAAAGAACTACATAAATGATATAAATCTTTGCAATGATGTTTTTCAATCGAACCTGTTCCGTCCCCCTTATGGGCGTATCACCCCTGGTCAGGTTAAAGCACTTAAAAACAGGTTTAATATTATAATGTGGAGTGAAACTACACATGATTATAAAAAAGAAAAGATTCCTGTGAAAAAAATCACTGCACTAAAAAAAAGAATTACACCGGGTTCAATCGTTTTACTGCACGACTCAGAAAAAGCTGCAAAAAATGTTATTGTAATTCTGAAAGACCTGTTGGGTTATTTTAGTGATCAGGGATGCAGTTTTTGCAATCTTGATGAAGTTTTCCCGCTACCTGAATTAATAAAATGAAAGTATAAAAAAGGCTGTTCCGGTTAGGGGAAATGGAATTGAAGACAAAAGGGAAATTGGGGAAATCTTCAGGGAATACCGAAACAGCCAATAGATAAACAAAAGGAACGATTAATGTTTTATCAAACCAAATATACAAAATATATTCCATTACACCAAAAACATGTGCCCTTTATTGGTCATGTTTTTTGCCGGTTTTTTTTAAAAGGATATCTTTCCATAATTATTGATAATTTTGCCATGCATTTCACGTTGATTGATTGAATGCTGTAAATTAATATGTAATCCTGCCATGCCTAAATTGCCTTCCTGTATGCGAAGATTGACTTATATTGTAATTGCGATCTTACTCGCAGCGTGCGCAAATATAGTAGCTCCCACAGGAGGCCCCATCGATGAAGACCCGCCGGTGGTGCTGAGAAGTACACCCCCGAACTATTCAACTTATTACAAAGGGCAGGATGTGCGGATTTTCTTTGATGAATTTGTTGAGCTCAAAAATCTCAGACAAAACCTGCTGGTATCTCCTCCGTTACAAAACGACCCTGAAGTAAGAGTAAGAGGCAGATCCATAATTATGTCGGTTGCAGATACCCTAATGGAAAAAACTACATACAATTTCTTTTTTGGTGAATCCATTGTTGATATAACCGAGGGCAATGCCATCCCAAATTTTCAATTTGTAGTTTCAACAGGTAGTTATGTTGATTCATTATCGGTAATGGGCAACGTAAAAAATGCTTTGACTCTCGAGCCGGAAGAAGGTGTTTTTGTAATGTTATATGATGATGTTTTTGATTCGGTTCCTATGCTTCAACGACCGGTTTATTTATCAAAAACTGATAAAGAAGGCAACTTTTTCATAAGCAATATGCGTGATGGTGAATACCTGATGTTTGCTCTTAAAGATGTTAACTCCAATTACTTATATGATAGCCCCGATGAAATGATTGGGTTTGTTGATAGCCTTATAAAACCGGAGTTTACAGCACATTTGGGAAGTGAAAAAGAAATGGCTGAAACAGATACCCTTAATGGTGATTCAATTGCAGTTACATCCATTGAACCAAATGATAGGGTTGCAGAATTACCGAATGATACATTAGATAATGTTGCTGATAGTTTGCCCGATTTACAAATGAAAAGTGAAATCACCCGTTATGAATTGTTTCTTTTCCAGGAAGAAGATACTCTTCAACGACTAATGTCTTCAACCCTTACACGGAAGGGTAGAATTAGTTTTGCATTTCGTGCTCCGGTCGATTCCGTGCATTTTATAGATTATAAGGATCCATTACCCGAAAACTGGAGTATTATAGAATACAATCGGAACAGGGATACACTTGCTGTCTGGTTCACCGAATCAGATAGAGATTCTCTCTTTTTAAAGGTTTATGATCAGGAGCGTTTACTCGATACAGTAAATATCTCGTTAACAGTTCGCACTCCCCGGGCAAGGGGAACCGCTCAACAAGAAGAAGGTCCGGTGCTGAATATAAGCACACCAACACTTAAGGCCCGAAAACAACCATTCTTCAGAAGCTTTGAACTGGTTAGCCAAACGCCTGTCCTGGATTTTAATGCCGACTCTGTGCAGGTTTTTGTCAGTGACAGTATTCCTGTTGAAGCAGAATTTGAATTTACAGATAACGCAAAACGGCGGCTGCATTTCAAATCCTTCCTGGAACAGGATTCTACCTATCTGATCAGGCTGCTGCCCGGAACGTTAACCGATATGTTCGGGGCAACAAATGATACATTATCTTATTCCTTCAGAACAACAAAACGGGAAGATTACGGCTATATTCTGGCTAATATTACTTTGCCGGTTATTGTTGAAGATGATACTTTGATCAATGATACAATTGATACAATTGAAGAACCCGAACAAAAAAAACAATTTTTACTTCAGCTGCTTACCGAGAAATTTGAAATTGTTGATGAAAAAATCATTACAGAAAGTGATATTTATCAATTTGAATATCTGCCGGCATCAACATTCAGGCTTCGGCTTGTTGAAGACAGAAACCGTAATGGAATGTGGGATACAGGAAACTATCTTGATGGTGTTCAACCCGAGAAGGTGTATGTTTATCCTGATAATATACAGTCAAGGCTTAACTGGGATGTAGAAGTGATCTGGGATATTTCCGGGCAATAAGTAATGCATTTCCAGTGGTTAAGCATTTTTTCACATGGCTTTGTTATTTATTTCACAATTTTAGTCTAATGAGAATATAAATCATGTTATCATGCTTTTTTTAATGGTTTAAATCCATAACTTTGCGGCAAATATTTTCCCTTACCCATAATACAAATCTTATGAAACTTACCCATATTGAACACATTGGTATTGCTGTAAAAAACCTTGACGAATCCATTCGGTTTTATGAAGATGTGCTGGGTCTTGCATGCTATGCCGTTGAGGAGGTAAAAGATCAGAAAGTTAAAACTGCTTTCTTCAAGCTTGGTGACACAAAAATCGAACTTCTCGAATCTACCGATCCCGGTGGCCCCATCGGAAAGTTTATTGAAAAAAAAGGAGAAGGAGTTCATCACCTTGCTTTTGCCGTTGATGGTATTGAAAAAGCCCTCGTTACCCTGCAGGAAAAAGGAATTCAACTGGTAGATCAGCAGCCACGAAAAGGAGCCGAAGGTCTTGATATTGCTTTCCTTCACCCAAAATCTACCGGTGGAGTGCTTACCGAACTTTGCGAAGACAAAAACAAATCCTAACTGTAAAGTAAACTCTAACATGTCGTTTGAAAGGAAAATTAAAGAATTGCTCGAAAAGCGTGAGCTTGCAAAGCTTGGCGGCGGGCAAAAACGTATTGATGCACAACACAAGAAAGGTAAACTGACTGCCCGCGAACGTATTGATATTTTGCTTGATGAAGGAAGCTTCGAAGAGTTTGATATGTTTGTTACCCACCGTTGCAATGATTTTGGGATAGAGTCACAGAAAATATATTCCGATGGAGTGATAACAGGCTTTGGCACGGTTGACGGTCGCCTGGTATATCTCTATGCTCAGGATTTTACTGTTTTTGGAGGTTCATTGTCGCTGGCCTATGCTGAAAAAATCTGCAAAATCATGGATAAAGCCATGAAGGTAGGTGCACCGGTTATAGGACTTAACGATAGTGGGGGTGCCAGAATCCAGGAAGGAGTTAATAGTCTTGCAGGTTATGCTGAGATATTTCAGCGAAATATCAATGCATCAGGTGTTATTCCCCAGATTACCGGAATCTTTGGACCCTGTGCCGGGGGAGCAGTTTATTCTCCTGCCCTCACCGATTTCATCGTTATGACCAAAGATAATAGTTATATGTTTCTTACCGGCCCCAAAGTTGTGAAAACTGTAACAGGTGAAGTGGTCACAGAACAGGAGCTCGGTGGTGCCATGACTCACGGGTCTAAATCGGGGGTTGCTCATTTTGTGGCTGACGAGGAAGAACAAGGATTGTTGCTTATTAGAAAACTGTTGAGCTTTCTGCCCCAGAATAACCTTGAAGATCCGCCTTTGTCACCTTGCGACGATCCCATTGACAGACTTGACGATGAACTGAACGATATTATCCCTGTGAACCCCAATAAACCTTATGACGTAAAGGATATTGTTTATGCCATTGTTGATCATAATGAGTTTCTTGAGGTTCAGCGCAATTATGCGTCCAATATTATAACCGGTTTTGCTCGTTTTAATGGTATGCCTGTGGGTATAGTTGCCAACCAGCCAAAATACCTTGCCGGGGTTCTGGATATCAATGCTTCAAGGAAAGCCGCGCGGTTTGTAAGGTTTTGCGATGCATTCAATATACCACTGGTTACCCTGGTTGATGTGCCGGGTTTCCTGCCGGGTACAGTGCAGGAATATGGTGGTATTATTTTGCACGGTGCCAAGCTTCTTTATGCTTATGGTGAAGCTACTGTCCCCAAAGTTACAATAGTACTTCGCAAGGCATATGGCGGTGCTTACTGCGTAATGAGTTCCAAACACCTGCGTGGAGATATCAATTATGCATGGCCCATGGCAGAAATTGCTGTAATAGGGCCAAAAGGAGCAATCGAAATTCTCCGGCACAAAGAAATAGAAGCCATTGAAGATGAAGAAGAACGTTTGAAATATATCATTGATAAAGAAAATGAATACCTTGAAAAGTTTGCCACTCCTTATAATGCAGCAAAATACGGGTACATTGATGATGTAATTGAACCAAGAAATACCAGGTTCAGAATCATCAGGGCTTTGCAATCGCTGGCTACCAAGAAGGATTTGAATCCTCCGAAGAAACATTCAAATATTCCACTTTAATCCAATAACATATATGATGCTGAATATTCATTTTATTGTAAAAGAGGTGGAAACCGGTAACACAAATGCTGCCGATGATGTTTGTGTGTTTGCCCAAAATGACCCTTACGGTGTTATAATGGCCATTTTGGGGATGGGAATTGTGTTTTTGATTCTTCTGCTTCTTTTTACAGTTTTTTCAAATACTCCCCGAATCTATACGCCCGAGTTTAAAGCGGGGTTTAAATCATTCTGGTCAGGACGAAAAACTGTAAAGCCTGTTACTGATGCTGATGACAAGAATACTCCCCGACCTGAAGATATGAGTGGTGAAGTAAATGCAGCTATTGCTGCGGCCATTCATCTTTATCGGTCTGAACTGCATGACTATGAAAACACGGTGCTTACAATCAGTAAGGTTTCACGTACATATTCGCCGTGGAGTTCAAAAATATACGGATTAAGAAACATACCCAAAAACTGACGGGCAATTGATAAAACTGTCGTTTCTCAAAAAGGATATAACAATGAAAAAATATAAGTTCACAATACATGGTAATGAATATGATGTAAACATTCTCAATGTAGAAGACAACATCATTGAACTTGATGTAAATGGTTCAACATACAGTGTAGAAGTTGACAGATCGATTCAGCCGGTAAAAACTCCCAAACTGGTTCGGGCACGTGCTGTACCTTCTACCGATACAACACCATCAGAAGGAACAGGGCCCCGGGTAAGTAAGGGTGTTGGAACCATAAAGGCGCCATTGCCGGGGTCGGTGTTAAATATTCACTGCAAAGTGGGTGATAAAATTTCAATGGGTCAGAAACTGATTACACTTGAGGCAATGAAAATGGAGAATAATATTGACTCAGACAAAGAAGGTACCGTTACTGCAATCCTGGTCAATCCCGGACAGTCAGTTATGGAGGGTGATGTAATGATTGAAATAGGATAGGAGATTTATTATGGATACAGGAGTTTTTCAATTTATTACAGAGCAATTATCCGAACTTTACGGATACACAGCCTTTGCCAATGTTGGCTGGCGACACCTGGTTATGATCTGTGTGGGTCTTTTCTTCATTTCACTGGCTATCATAAAACACTATGAGCCATTGCTACTCATACCCATCGGTTTTGGCATTATAATCGGAAATGTTCCTTTTGATCTTACGGCCGATTTGCAAATCGGAATATACGAGGAGGGCAGTGTACTTAATATGCTCTATCAGGGCGTGGAAAGAGGATTTTACCCACCCCTGATCTTTTTGGGAATCGGGGCAATGACCGATTTTTCATCCCTGCTTTCGAAACCTAAGCTGGTGCTGCTGGGTGCGGCTGCACAGTTTGGTATCTTTGCTGCTTACTCATCATCTCTTATTCTGGGCTTTTCGCCAGAACAGGCCGGTGCTATAGCTATTATTGGTGGTGCCGACGGTCCAACGGCTATCTTTCTTTCATCTAAACTGGCCCCCGAGTTTGTAGGGCCCATTGCCATTGCAGCCTACTCTTATATGGCATTGGTTCCTGTAATTCAGCCTCCTATCATGCGGTTGCTTACCACCAAGAAAGAGAGGCTTATTCGTATGAAGCCTCCGCGTGCCGTGCCCAAGCAGGAAAAAATACTTTTCCCGATTATCGGTATGCTTCTCACAACTTTCATCATGCCAACGGCTCTGCCTTTGCTCGGGATGTTGTTTTTCGGCAATCTTTTAAAGGAGAGTGGGGTTACAAACCGGCTGGCTGAAACAGCAAGATCTTCGCTCATTGACATTGTAACTATCTTTCTTGGTTTAACAGTAGGTGCATCCACACAGGGTGATGTATTTATTACCCCGGAATCAATGATGATATTTGGTCTGGGAGCTGCATCCTTTGTTATGGCAACATTTAGCGGGGTGTTATTTGCAAAAGTGATGAATGTTTTTGCTTCGGAAGGCGAAAAAGTTAACCCCCTGATCGGTAATTCCGGTGTATCAGCTGTACCTGACAGTGCAAGGGTTTCGCAGCATGTGGGGCTGGAGTATGATAAAACCAATCATCTGCTCATGCATGCTATGGCTGCCAATGTATCAGGTGTAATAGGAAGTGCCATTGCTGCCGGTATTTTGCTGAGTTTTCTCACCTAACACGTTATTGACCAATAAAAACAGGCTGCGCGGATATTAACTGCACAGCCTGTTTTATTTTTATTACACCCCTAATGGCAGTTTTTAATTTTTTAGTTCCCAGGTGGCTCCATCCTTACTGTCTTTTATTGCAATTTTAAGCGAAGCCAACTGATCACGTATGTTGTCGGATGTGGCATAATCTTTCTGGTCTTTTGCATTTTGACGGATATCAAGCAAAAGTTTCATAATACCATGCAACAGGGTTTCGGTTTGTTTATTTTCTGATGCTAATTCAGATTTTAAACCAAAAATCTCCACAACAAAATTGCGGAAAACTCTTTTAAGGGTCTCCAGGTCTTCCTTGCTTAGTGTGTCTTTACCATCATGAACGGAATTGACAATCCTAACAGCATCAAATAAATGAGCTATGGCGACAGGGCTGTTGAAATCATCGTTGAGTGCATTGTAACAATCTGCTTCAAGATGGGTAATATCTGCTGATGATTTATCTGCCGGTTTAAGGTTGATTAGGGTATGGTGTGCTTGTAAAAGCCTTTTTAACCCCTTTTCTGCTGCAATAAGCGCTTCATTACTAAAGTCAAGTGTGCTGCGGTAGTGGGCTTGCAGAATGAAGAACCTTATCGTCATTGGGCTGTATGCCTTTTCAAGAGACTTATGTTCACCTGAGAAAAATTGCCTGAGGGTGATGAAATTCCCCAGTGATTTACCCATTTTCTGACCGTTGATGGTGATCATGTTGTTATGCATCCACAATTTTACAGCATCTTTGCCCTGTGCTGCATTAGACTGAGCAATCTCGCACTCATGATGAGGAAAAAGCAGGTCCATGCCTCCACCGTGAATGTCGAATACTTCACCCAGGTATTTGGTACTCATGGCTGAGCATTCAAGATGCCAACCCGGAAAACCTTCACTCCATGGCGATGGCCATCGCATGATATGCGATGGAGACGCTTTTTTCCAGAGTGCAAAATCCACATTGCTGCGTTTTTCTTCCTGCCCATCCAGATTACGGGTATTCGCAATCATATCGTCAATAACACGTCCGCTCAACTTCCCATATCGATGTTTTTTATTGTATTTTTCCACATCGAAATAAACCGAACCATTCACTTCGTAAGCAAAACCGGCTTCCAATATTTGTTTGGTAAGTTCTATCTGTTCAATTATATGTCCTGATGCCCTTGGCTCAATACTAGGTTTTTTAACATTCAGTATGTCCATATCCTCATGATAACGGTCGGTGTAATATTGTACCACTTCCATGGGTTCAAGCTTTTCCAGCCTGGCTTTTTTAGCAATTTTATCTTCTCCCAGTTCCTGCTCATCATTTTCCATGTGTCCCACGTCTGTGATATTACGTACGTATCTTACTTTATATTCCAGGTGAAGCAGATAACGGAACACAAGATCAAAGGTGATGGCAGGGCGGGCATGGCCCAGGTGGCCGTCACCATAAACTGTCGGCCCGCAAACATACAAACCCACAAAAGGAGGCTTTAAAGGTTTAAAAAGTTCTTTTTTGCGGCTTAATGTATTGTATATGTAAAGGTGTTTGTTGTTTGACATAGTTCCACCAATTGGTTTGAAAGGGCAAAATTAACAAAAAGCAGTTAATGGGTTACCAGCCTTTTTCTTTGATGAGCTTTTTGGCTGTTTTATAACCTAAATCAAAAATCTCATTGGCCCCTGAAAGTTCAAGAAGACCATAATCATCAAGCCCTTCGGGCTCAATGAACAGATCACATTTATGTTTGCGATCAAGAGTATGGCTTCGGATGTTAAGCTGGAAGGTTCTTTCAGCAATGATTCTCAGATTATCCAGATTCCTTTTAATGCCCAGTGGATTAACGCTTACCCCGATTATGCGTTCACATTTGCCTTCGAGTACTTCCACCGGAAAATTATTGATTAAACCACCATCAGTATATAGTTCATTATTGATTTCAACCGGCTGGAAAATGATAGGAATGGATGAAGATGCTTTAACGGCAATGGCAAGTGAACCACTGTTGAAACAGGTATACTCAGCAGTATTCATGTTTACCGCAAACACATTGAGTGGTATGCTCAGGTCTTCGAAATTTTCTGCTTTCAGCAGTTTCTTCAGGGTTTTTTCAAAGCCTGTCATCTTTATAAGGCCTGTTTTGGGAATGGCAAATTCAAGGTAGTTGAAGAGCTTTTTAAATGTCAGAACCTCCAGTATCTCTTCTGGCGTTTTACCGTCGGCATAAAGAGATCCTACAATGCTTCCGGCACTTACTGAACTTATAACATCAGGTTTTATGTCTGATTCTTCCAGGGCCTTCAGGACTCCCAGGTGTGCAAAACCCCTCGTTCCGCCACCACTGAGCACAACCCCCGTTCCATACTTGCTTTTCTTCTTATCTGATCTTTTCCACATGGCCTTGTTTTATTTAAAGGTCTTGAATGATCCTGTAAATTAATTATTGCGTCACAATTCTGCTAAGTTCTTTTGCTATCAATGTTTTTATACTTTCAAGTTGCTTCAGACTTTCCAGCCGTTGCATAATTTTCTCATCTTCGTTTTCGTCTTTAAGCAGTTCCTTATTTTCATATATTTTTTTTTCAAGCTTTTTTAATTTTAAAGCATAGAGTACTTCAAAAACAATTTTTTTTGTGTCGTCTTCTTCTTTTTTTACAAAAATGCTGTGTTTGTTTTCCCATTGCTCGCTAAGAAGGTATTGCGATGATGTCAGGTCAATTGCCAGCTTACTGATCTCCGGATCAGAGTGTTGAAAAAAGTGTTGTGTGTTTAATGCTGTTTTTTCATTTCGGGCCTGAGAGAATTCATTGAATATCTGCTGGCAAAGGTTATTGTCAAAATCTATCTCATCATCAAATATTTCTTCTACAATATAATCTGCAACTTTAAACTTGTATTCAATTGCCTGCCCGTTTTCATCTTTTTCATTGAAAAGGATTTCATGATCATGGTAGAGCAGTAAAAGCCTTATCAGTTCTCTTTCCTGTTGATCAACATGAATACCCTTTTCGATTTGTTTCTCTGAAGTGATTTCTGTTTCAGCCGGTTCCCATGTTTGTTCATCTTTGTCTGAGGGTTGTGTCGCCTTTTTTCTTGCCCTTTCCTTTCGTTGTTTATTGATCTCGGCCATAAGCAGCTTTTCGTCAATCCCCAGCAGATCGCTGCTTTTCTGCACATACAAAGTACGGGCAATGGGTTCGGGAATTTGAGAAATGCTCAATGCTATTTCTTTGATCAGAGATGCTTTCCTGATTGGGTCATTCTGCGTTTCTTCAAGCAGAAGGTTTGTTTTGAAAGTAATAAAATCATACGCATTTTTCGTAATGAACTCCTTTACCTCAGCAGGGCGATAGTTACGTGCGTATGAATCAGGATCTTCCCCGTCAGGAAACAGTACAATCATTACATTCATACCTTCTTCAAGGATCATATCAATTCCTCTGAATGCAGCCTTTATCCCTGCCGGATCACCATCAAATAAAAGAGTGATATTGTGTGTGTATCGGCGAATAAGCCGAATCTGTTCTGTGGTAAGAGATGTGCCCGAGGAAGAAATGGCATTTTCAATACCCGCCTGCGATAGCGATATCACATCGGTGTAACCTTCGGTAAGATAGCAATTATCTTCACGAACTATGGCACTTTTTGCAAAATACAAGCCGTAAAGGACTTTGCTTTTGTGGTAAATTTCCGATTCAGCGGTGTTGATGTATTTGGGTTTCTTTTTATCCTGGGTGAGAATTCTTGCGCCAAAGCCCAATACCCTTCCCGAAAGGTTATGTATGGGAAAAGTTACACGTGCCCTGAACGCGTCATAGGTTTCATGGTCTTTGGTACGCACCAGGCTGCTTTTTTCAAGCAGTTCTTTTTTATATCCGTGTTTCAGGGCTTTGGATGTAAAATCATCCCACGTATTAAGGCTGTAACCCAGTCCGAATTTTTTGATGGTTTCGGTAGTGAAACCACGTTCTTTAAAATAACTTATTCCGATTGCTTTACCTTCTTCGGTATTGTGAAGATTGTCTTCAAAATGCTTCTGGGCAAAAGCAGTCAGGTTAAAAAGACTTTCCTTTTCATCCAGAGCTTCCTGTTGCTCTGGTGAAGGCTTTTCCTCTTCAAC
>SLOJ01000053.1 GCA_007132585.1 Bacteroidales bacterium
CCTGATAATGCAGATGAACTTATAGAAGAAGCAGACATTGGATGGAGATATCCCTGTGCTGCGCTTACCGGAGATGATAATTTTTGTGCTTTATGAACCATATACATGTTTTTACGACTACAGATAAGCTTTCCGCATTCTTTGCTGATAAACTGGCTAAGCTTTCACATTCCGTTTCTGATGGCGAACAGCTGTCGATAGCTTTGTCAGGTGGATCCACCCCGCGTGATATTTTTCAATATATATCGCACTATGCGATAGATTCCATTCTATGGGATAGTATCCGGCTGTTTTGGGGAGATGAACGGTGTGTGCCGCCTGAGCATCAAGAAAGCAATTTCAAAATGACAATGGATAATCTGTTGGTTAATGTACCATTGTCATCATCTAATATTTTCAGAGTCAAAGGTGAAAATGACCCTTTACAAGAGGCTGAAAGATATAGCATTTTGGTTTCAAGTCTTTTACCCACCCATGAAAATAATCCGGTTTTCGATATGGTAATACTTGGCCTTGGAGAAGATGGCCATACGGCATCTGTTTTTCCGCCGGACATTAACCTTTTCGATAGCGAAAAACTATTTGCAGCAACACAAAATCCTTATACCGGTCAAAAACGAATTACAGCCACCGGAAGAATTATCAATAATGCCCGAAATGTTTTTTTTCTGGTTACAGGTTCATCCAAAGCCGAAATGGTTGCAAAGATCATAAATAAGCAGAAAGGTTATGAAAATCTGCCTGCTTCAAGAGTAATGCCCGAAAGTAAAAATCTTTTCTGGTTGCTTGATCAGGAGGCAGCAAAATCATTGTGAAAATAAATAAAATGAAACTTCCATATTTTTCATTTTTCAACCATTATCATAATAAAAAAAATCAGTAACTTGGTTGCTTCATCAAACATTAAAAATAAATATTGGTATTATGAACACAAACACACAAAAACTTTATCAACAAGGCGTTAGCCTCTGGCTGGATAATATTACACGAAAAATCCTGGATAATGGTACCTTGAAGAAATACATTACTGATTTAGGTATTACCGGGCTTACGTCCAATCCAACCATTTTCGACAATGCCATAGCAGGGTCTGAAGATTATGATAACGCCATTAAAGAAGCAGGCAAAAACGGATTGTCTGATGAAGAAGTGTTTTTTACCCTGGCTATAGATGACATTCAGCGGGCCGCTGATTTATTTCATCCGGTTTATGAAAAAACCAATGGCCTTGACGGTTTTGTATCTATTGAAGTATCACCTTTACTGGCTTATGACACCGAAAGCACCATTGAAGCGGCAAAAGATATTTTTAAAAAAGTAAACCGCCCCAATGTATTCATAAAAATACCCGGTACACCTGAAGGTTTGCCCGCCGTAGAAAAAGTAATTGAAGAAGGAATACCGGTAAATATTACCCTGCTTTTTTCTGCTGATCAATATATCAGTGCAGCCAAAGCCTGGTTGAAAGGTGTGGAAGCAAGGGCAGAAAAAGGATTGAATCCTGATGTTAAATCTGTAGCATCAGTTTTTGTAAGCCGCTGGGATAAAGCTGTTGAAGATAAAGTTTCGAAAGCACTGAGAAACAATGTGGGAATTGCCGTTATGCAAAAAACATATGTAGCTTATTTGAAATTTTTACAAACTGCCCCGGTACAAAAGTTTATGAACCAGGGCGTTTTCCCTCAGCGTCTGCTTTGGGCAAGCACAGGAACCAAAGATCCCAAAGCTTCAGATATATTATATGTAAAGGAGCTGATTGCCCCTTATACAGTAAATACCATGCCTGAGAAAACCTTGCATGCCTTTGCCGATCATGGCGAATCTGATAAAGTTATGAGCCGTTCTGATGCTGCAGCCGATACTATCTTTCAAAAAATGATGGCTTGTTCTATCAATCATTTAGCATTGGCCGAACAATTACAAAGTGAAGGTGCAGAAGCTTTTACACAATCATGGAAACACTTGATGCAAACCATCAAAGAAAAAAGATCCCAGCTTTAAAAAATACCTGCAAATCTTTTATTCTGCTACTTTTCTGCGAGACATAACTTTCTGTTTTGATTTTCGGTAAGAAAAGTGATAATAATTTTCTTTTATCCGTCAGGATTTAAAACCATCCCGACAATTAAGGAAAATGAAAAATCACTTATCGAAATCATACAGGTTATGTCTCGTATTATATTTTTATCATTATTCCTTATTCTGTATAGTTATAAAGCTCCGTCACAAAACAATACTACCATTCAGGTAAACTCGCAAGAATTTAACCAACTTATTTCTAAAAATGAAGGGGTTCTGCTGGATGTACGCACCGAACGAGAATTTAAAAACGGGCATATCGAAGATGCCGGCCAACTGAACTTTTATTCCCGGGGTTTTCGACGCAGTTTATTGTTGCTTCCTAAAAACCAGCCCATTTACCTCTATTGCAATACTGGCTGGAGAAGCGGCATTGCTGCATCTTATCTGATCCGCAACGGTTACACACAAGTTTTTAATCTCGAAAATGGGATTATGGAGTGGGAACAGGCAGATTTGCCCGTAACGGTTGACCCTGATGCCCGGCCCGAAACGGAAGACCGTTTTGATGTAACTGATTTTAAAAATCTGGTCAAAAGAGATCAACTAGTATTCATTGATTTTTATGCTCCCTGGTGTGGCCCCTGCCGTCAAATGATGCCCATGATCGATAGCCTTACCAAGGAATATAAGGGCAAGGTAAATATCGTGAAAATTAACGCCGACGCCAGCAAAAGCCTTATGCGCGAATTGGAGGTGATTACCGTACCTTATCTGGTGCTGTATCATCAGGAAGAAATTTTGTTTGAACACAAAGGGATGATTGGCAGGCAGGAATTGATAGCTATACTGGAATCACATGTAAACAACTGGGAAAACAGGAAATAAGCCGACCTTTAGAAAGTCGATTACTATAACCTGCAACAACTACCCATTCCGGCAACCTTTGTCATTGGACAAGACGGAAAAATAGCCTGGCGACATTTCGACCCCGACTACTGCAAACGTTCGTCTGTAAAAGATATCGTTGGTGCTTTGGAGAAATTGTAGCTGAAAAACATTTCATAACTCAACTAAACCTTTATCCTATGAAAAATGTATTGTTAATGTTATTGTTGATAGTAGCCGTTGTAATGATTGTACTGGGGGCACAAGCATCTATTTTGCCACCTGCTCTTACAGGGGTAGGCTTTATACTGATTGCATTGTTGTTTTACAATAAAAAACACTGACCACAAAAGGCATTAGAAAAGAAACTTATAAACTGTCGGCTTTTAATTTACCTGTACTCCGGGTTTTCAAAATTCCAGCGCGACCCCTGATCCCAGTCCTTGCGCGAATTACCATAAGCAGGGTATCCCTGATTGGATTTCAGCATTGTAGCCAGATGCAGCATATTGTAGGTCATAAAGGTGGTGTTGCGGTTGGTGAAATCATTCTGTGCTGCATTGGATTCTTTGTCCAGGTAGCTGGGTCCCGGCCCCACTTCGCCAATCCAGCCGCAATCTGCCTGAGGAGCAATGCTGTAGCCAATATGTTGCAAAGCATACAGCATGCCCATTGCACAATGCTTTACACCATCCTCATTACCGGTAATGACACAACCGCCCACTTTTCCGTAATAGAGATATTGTCCTTTTTCATTGGTTTCGCCACTCATGCTATACAATCTTTCAATCAGCTTTTGCGCCACCGATGACTTTTCACCCAACCAGATAGGCGTGCCAATCACCAAGATGTCTGCATCAAAAATCCGGTTAAATAATTGAGGCCACTCATCCGTTTTCCACCCGTACTCTTTCATATCGGGGTAAACGCCTGATGCCACATCATGGTCAACCAGCCTGATCTGATCCACCTGAACACCTTCTTTCTTCATGATTTTTATGGAAACATCCATTAATCCCTGCGTGTGGGTCAATTCAGGAGACTTTTTTAGCGTACAGTTTACATACATGGCCTTCAGGCCGGTAAAGTTTTGTTTGCTCATAATACAATAATTTTGGGGTTTAATTGAATCATTTCATGTCTGTTCAGGCTGCCATAATCAGAGTTGTAACCATGCCAGCCCTGGGAATAAATGCCTTGTTTCAAATATCAGAACCGGAGCTATACTTTTGGTCTTTAAATAAAAAGTCGGGTTGTGGTGCAATCCTGACAAAATTCTTTCTCAAAAGAAAAACAATCAGCCAAATAGGGTTCACGACAACGGACTACCAGTGACCGGTTTTTATGGTGCTTCTCTTCTTGGTATATGATGCGGAAGCCGGGTCAGTAATTCATAATTCATACTGTTGTTCATATTGCTGAAAGATTCTACTGAAATGCTTTCATCGCCTTGCTCACCAATAAGAACTACGCTATCTCCTACTTTTACATTTACGATATCCGTAACATCCAACACCGCCATATTCATATTTACACTGCCAATCACTCTTACCCTCTTGCCATCTACAAGTACATGTCCGTTATTACTGAGTGTGCGGCTGAAGCCATAGCCATAACCAACCGGCACTGTGGCAATCTTACTCTTTCTGTTAGTCATAAAACTTTTTCCATAGCTGACATATTTTCCTTTGGGAACATTATTCACACTCATGATAACGCTTTTCCATGAGAGCACCCTTCGGAGTGGATCTTCTTCAAAACCTTCCTCTTTCAGGTGCATCATTTTGGTTTCATCACTGGGCCAAAAGCCATAGCTCGATATTCCAATCCTTGCCATATCCATAATTGAATCGGGATAGTTCAAAACACCAGCAGAACATGCCAGATGCCGGTATCTGGGTTGAAACCCTTCTGCGTTAAACCAACTGCAAAGGCTGTTAAAGGTTTCTATTTGTTCATGCATGCGCTTATAGTTTACAATACTTTCGGCACCTGCCATATGAGAACAAATGCCTTCAAGTAAAAGATCCGAAGAATGTTTTCTGAGCAGGCCGGACAAGTCCTCTAACTGGTCTTCACAGAATCCGGTTCGGTGCATACCTGTTTCGAGCTCAACATGAATCTTTGCCGGTTTACTTGTTTTTTTGGATACATCAATAACCTTCCGGAGCCTTTCAGGAGTAAAAACAAAAAAGGAAACATCTCTTTCAATGACCCACTCCAGGTAGTCATCGTCAATAAATCCCATGATCATCAACTCGCAAAAATCTTTTTTGATTTTCCAGGCACGCATGGCTTCAGCTACACTAAAAACAGAATAGTGATCCACTCCACAATCTTCAACCAATGGCAGAAGTTCTTCAATTCCATGCCCGTAGGCATTGGCTTTAACTACCATTGAGTATTTCGCATGTTTGCCCATTCTTTTTTTCAGAAACCGAATATTATTGTTCAGGGCATCTTTATTGAGTTCAATGTAAGAAGTGTGTAACATAAAGATTTCTTTAGAAAATCGTAAAGTTTAAAAAACCATCATACGCACATATAGTTGTGGCGATAATACTATCCTGAAAGAAACCAGGAATAATCATCGTTACAAAAAAGGCAGATAAAAAAGACCAAAAACAGAAGTGATGATGATCAGAATGCCAGATAAATATTGGCAACAACTAATCCATATCTGTTACAAGAAACTCCGGTGCTCTCCTGTGCTTTGTTCCTTGTTCATAGGCATATGCAATTTCAAGCA
>SLOJ01000196.1 GCA_007132585.1 Bacteroidales bacterium
ATTTGCCTTGCGATCGACGGAGTTATAGACTTTGGTTGCCAGCACGACCGCATCGCGTCGCCCGCCACCTTGTGCCAACCATCGTCCGATAATTTCTTCCGTTAATCCATGCTCTACCGACCAGCCATATACATCGGCTGTATCGAAAAAATTGATTCCCAGTTCCAGGGCGCGATCCATGATTTTAAAGCTGTCTTTTTCGCTGGTATGCCACCCAAAGTTCATTGTACCAAGGCATAGATTACTTACAAGAACTCCGTGCTTTCCCAATCTTTTGTGTTTTACTGCCATAGTATTATCTCCTTAATTAATGATTAAATCCCTGTTAAACATTTTTTGTATTTTAATGTAAATGTAGTGATCCTTAGTAAAAAAGCAAATATTGCTTTCACTCAACTTTTATAAAGTGGTCAGGTTGGATGGGTGAGTATGTGTCCCGGTCAATCAGAGCGGTCCAATCTGCATCGGGGGCAACTCTCCGGCAAGTGGGGCAAAGTTTGCCGGTTTGTAAGACGTAACAGTTGTACAAGGCACCGTATTTGGGTCAGTATTCCAGCAAACACCCCGTTCCGTTACATTTGCTCCTCCATCATAGATATCTTTTTTCTCTGTTTTCCGGTTGCCTTAAAGAAAGTATGAGCAAACCTGCCTGCAGCTGATTATGTGGTATATACCGAATTAAACAGGACATAGTCAGTTGTCAGGTCTGTACCCCATCCTTTTGCTTCGGCTTTTCCGTTATTGAGGTCAAGCTTGATTTTAAGGTGTGCTTCTCTTAACAACTTTTTAAGGTGATTCCGGTCATACATTTCCGGAACTCCTTTTTTGAGAACCTGCACAGTTTTAGCATCAGACCCCAGGTAAAGATCGGTATCTTCATAATTGTAGGGAAGCCCTGCATTTCCGGCAGCACCGATTATTCTTCCCCAATTGGGATCCCTTCCGAACATAGCTGTTTTCACCAATGTTGAATCCGAAATTTTTCTGATCATAGTTCTTGCATATTCTTCGCTGGGGGCATTGACAATTTCATATTCTATGTATTTCGATGCCCCTTCGCCATCGAGGACAATTTGCTGGGCAAGGTGGGTCATCATTTTTTCCAGGTTTTCCTTGAAAACAGCATAATCCGGGTCATTCTTTGTTTTAATGGTGTCATTCTGCGCCAAACCATTGGCCAATACCAGTACCATGTCATTGGTGGAGGTATCGCCATCAACGGTAATCATATTGAAGGATTTGTCAGCAGCCTCCTTAACCGTTTCTTTTAACAGGACGGGCTCAATAGCAGCATCGGTAACAATAAATGCCAGCATGGTTGCCATATTGGGATGAATCATTCCTGACCCTTTGGCAATACCTCCCATATTGATTTCCCTGCCATCTGCTTCAAACTCCACAAAACCTTCCTTGGCATAAGTATCCGTTGTGAGTATGGCATTGGCTACAAAAGTACCCGCAGTAGATTTATTGGTAAGCTTCTTTACGTTTTCCCGTATTCCTGCAACAATATCATTGGTGGGAAAAGGTTCCCCGATAATTCCGGTAGAGGCAACGATTACAAGTTCCTTGTCAATCCCCAGCTCTTCAGCCAGTGATTGGGCCATGGCCAGTGCTCCTTTCTTTCCCTGTTCTCCGGTGGCAGCATTGGCATTGCCTGCATTGCAGACTATTGCCTGTGCTTTTCCATCGGCAATATGTTGTCTTGACAAAGTGATCGGAGCAGCCACCACCTGATTTTGTGTAAATACTGCTGCGGCACTTGCGGGGACTTTAGAGTATATAATTGCAAGGTCCCTGCGCATGGATTTAACGCCGGTGTGTGCACCCCAGCAGGTAATACCTCTTACGTTTGTTATGTTTTTAATCATGCTCATAATAGGATGCTATAAGTTAAATTCAATATTAGATTCTAATTAGGGATTTAAGGGTACCTGACGCAGACCTTCGGTTTCCTCGAAGCCAAACATAATGTTCATGTTTTGTATGGCCACGCCGGAAGCTCCTTTGACCAGGTTGTCAATTACACTGATTACGATTATGGTATGGGTGCGCTCATCATACACCGGGTAAATATCGCAGAAATTTGAACCCCTAACATCCTTGGTGGCCGGTACTTTCTTGCGAAGTCGTACAAAGGGTGCATCAGAATAAAAATCCTTGTAGGATTCTATCAAAGCTTCTTCATTCATTTTTTTTGCCGGCCTGGCATAGATGGTTGAAAGTATACCGCGGTCAACCGGCAATAAATGAGGGGTAAACTGAATCGTCGTTTCTTTACCGGAAACCCGGCTCAATATTTCCTGCATTTCTATGGTATGACGGTGCCTCTTCAACCCATAGGCCTTAAAATTATCATTAACATTCGAATAAAGATTAACTGCTTTTGCTGTGATACCCGCTCCGGTAACACCGGTTTTTGAATCTACAATCACCGATTCGGTATCTATTAATCCCCCTGCCACCATAGGAGCAATTCCCAGGATTGCGCTCATGGGAAAACAACCGGGATTGGCGACCAGAGTTGCATTTTTGATTTCATCAGAGAATAACTCAGGACATCCAAAAACGGCTCTTTCAATTCCTTCGGGGAAAATATGCTCCATGTTATACCATTCTTCATAAACACCGGCTGAACTCAACCGGAAATCCCCCGAAAGGTCAATAATCTTAAAAGACCTGTCACCAAAACGTTTCACAAAATCCATAGAAACCCCATGCGGCAGAGCCAGAAAAACAAGGTCCAGATCATATTCATCGATCTGATTCAACGACACCAGTTTTTGATCCGCTATTCCCTGCAAAAAGGGATGTACATCAGATAGCAACTCGCCAGCCCTGCTTTCGGAGGTAATGAGAGAAATTTCAACATTGGGATGCCCGGTCAGCAGACGGACCAGTTCCGATCCTGTATAACCCGTTGCACCTATAATTCCTATTTTCTTTTTAATCATGTTTTTTTCGTTATGTGTATGTTTAAATTTAATCATGGTTCAGTTCATCCAGGGAAGTTTTCAATACATCCATGACTTTTTCAAGATCTTCATAGGGTATATTCAAGGGTGGAACCAACCGCAATACATTGGCAGCAGTAGCATTGGCAAGAACTCCTTTTTCCATCATTTTCTGTACCAGTGTTTTGGTTTCAAAATCAAACTCCACCCCAATCATCAATCCCATACCTCTGATCTCTTTTACAGCCTTGTGATTCATTTCCTCTATCTGCATTCTTATCCATTCGCCTTTTTCTGTGGCCTGCTGCAGCAGGTTTTCTTCTTCCATTACCTCAATGGTTGCCAGAGAAGCTGCGCACACCAATGGATTTCCTCCGTAGGTTGTTCCATGATCGCCAAACTCGATGGCTGAGCTAACCTTTTCATTGGACAAAACCGCACCGATGGGAACACCTCCACCCAGTGCCTTGGCAAGGGTAATAATATCGGGCTCTACCCCATAATGCTCTTTGGCAAACATTCTGCCTGTCCTTCCCATGCCACACTGAATCTCATCAAAGATCAAAACGATATCCTGCTCACTGCAAAATGCCCGCAGGTCCTTCATAAAATCCTTTCCGGCAACATTGATTCCTCCCTCACCCTGTATAGGTTCAATAATTATGGCCGCAGTATTTTTACCGGCAGCTTTCCTTACCGCATCAATATCATTGAATGGAACCTGTGTAAATCCTTCGGGCATAGGGCCGAATCCTTTCTGCATTTGTTTTTTGCCTGTTGCAATGGTGGCCAGTGTGCGCCCGTGAAAAGAGTTTTCAAAAGATAGTATATCTCCGCCTTTACCCTTGCTATGTGCATACTTTCTTGCAATTTTCAAGGCTCCCTCAACAGACTCGGCACCGCTGTTGGCGAAAAATACACGATCGAGGACCGAGAGTTGAATCAGTTTAGCAGATAATGCTACCTGCGGTTCGCTGAGATAAAAATTGGAAATATGGATCAGCTTTTCAGCCTGTTGTTGTATAGCCCTGACCACTTTGGGGTGACAATGCCCAACACCGTTTACGGCTATTCCACCCATCATATCTATGTACTCATTCCCCTCTACATCCCATACATGCGCTCCACTGCCCCGTGAGAGAGTAAGCGGAAAACGCTTAAAAGTCTGTAAATAATATTTTGTATCCAGTTCCTGATAATGTTTGTTAAATTCTTTTTCCATTGATTTTTGTGTTTACAATACTATTTTTTTATGACAGTCCCTACTTCTCTGTTGGCAAAAAGTTCTGATATTTGCTCAGGCACGGTACCATTAATTATCCTGGCAAAACCAGCACCCCTATTCAATGCTATTTCACAGGATTCAATTTTCGGAATCATCCCTCCCTGGATAATCCCCTTTTCTTTTAGTTGAATTAATTCGCTAAGCCCCACCTCGCGTATAATCGTATCGGAATCATCCTTATCGAGCAATAAACCGTCAACATCGGTTAATACAACATAATGCTCCGCCGAAATGGCACCTGCAACGTGACCGGCAAACATGTCTCCATTAATATTATAATCTGTTCCGGCCTCATCGGATGCCAGGCAGGTAATGACCGGAATAAAATCATTTTCCAGTAAAAGCCTGATCAGTTCCGGATTAACCTTTACAACATCACCCACCTGCCCCAGATCTGCTATTTCGGTTTTTCCGTTCACGATACGCTGATGCATACGTTTTTCGGCAATTACAGTTTTGCCATCCTTTCCGGATAGTCCAACAGCTTTGAAACCCATTGCATTGATGATTGATACGAGGCTGCCATTTACTTTTCCTTTTAAAGCCATCTCAACATATTCCATGGCTTCAGGTGTTGTTTTACGCTGTCCGTCAATGAACTCCGATTCAATATTTGCCTCTTCCAGGGCAAGCTTAATAAAGGGTCCTCCTCCATGTACTATAACCACGTTGTGTCCATCCTTTTTCAGGGAACAAATGCTTTCCAGTATTTTGAACTTAAGCTTTGGGTCTGTCATGGCGTTACCACCATACTTGAATAGTAATGTACTTTTGGGATTCATAATATTTTCTGTAGGTTCATTTAAAATCAAAACGACATTGAAGTCAGAAGCAACTGAATCAATCGTAAAAATTTCGTTTTCAGATGTTTCAGACTATAAACTGCTGAACTATTGAACAGTTTGCTTCAGATGTTCGGGGAGCCTGTTAGCCCGTTTTGAAGCCAGTAAGATCTAAATGGGAGGCAGTTCCGTTGCAATGTGAATTTTGTCGAAATCAAAGATGTTTTAAAGATATTGGTAATGTCCATCAGTCTTTTCATTCTACAAATTTAAGGTTTTTTTGTCTACTACAAAACTGAACTTTTCTCTGTGGGCAGCATGAAACGAGTTTACTTCATTTCTGTTCTGGTCATAAAAAATAGTGTCCTGGGCAGAAATTGCGGAGTTCGCGAAGATCAAAATAAAAAGTAAAAGTTGTCGTGTTATATGTTGCGGGTTTTTATGTTTTAATCCTAATTAAAATCTCATTTTCAAACCACTCTCTGTCCGGATGGCTTTCAAATGCATCAACCGGAATAGAATATAAATAAACTGGTTTTTTGACACATAAAGCAAATAGGTCTTTCTGATCAGTTCA
>SLOJ01000122.1 GCA_007132585.1 Bacteroidales bacterium
ACCCTGTTAAGTTTGCTTCTCATTTTATATTAACTTTGTAGTAAAATTAAACGCTTAACTCAGTGAATATCTGGAGTATCATCATTTTAAGCCTCTTTTTCTCTGCCTTCTTTTCGGGTGTGGAAATAGCTTACATTACGGCCAATAAGCTAAAGGTTGAAGTAGATAAAAAGAGCGGTGGTTTTGCAGCCGGTATACTTTCAAGATTCACCCGATCCGATTCCGGGTTTATTTCAACCATGCTTGTGGGGAACAACATTGCCCTGGTTATCTATGGTATTGCCATTGCTGTCGTACTTGAAGGTTTTCTGCTACGCATTTTGCCCAATGTTTTGCATAACGATTTTACTATACTGCTTATGCAAACAATCATATCATCAATAATAATATTGTTTTTTGCAGAATTTTTACCAAAAACACTGTTCCGTATCAGCGCAAATTCCATTTTGAAAGTTTTTGCAATCCCTCTTTACATAATATACTATCTCTTATATCCTGTTGTTTTTATAACACTTGGGATTTCAGAATTTATACTGGAGAAAATATTTAAGCTAAAACTTCCGGATAAACCCAAAACATTTGATAGTGTTGACATCAATAATTTCCTGAAGGATTTTGGCCAACCCAATGCTGAAGATTCAGAAGAAAGCATTGAGATGCAAATCTTTAAAAATGCCATAGAGTTTCCCGAGATAAAGCTGCGTGAAAGTATGATCCCCAGAACTGAAATCGTGGCCCTGGAAGAAAACGAACCCTTAGATGTGTTTCGAAAAAAGTTTTCTGAAAAAGGACTTTCAAAAATTTTAATTTATCGGAAAAACATTGATAACATCGTGGGGTATGTTCATGCTTTTGATTTTTTTAAAAAACCAAAAGATATCAAAAGTATAATAAGACCCATTATGCTGGTACCCGAAACCATGCACATTAACAAACTCATGAAAAGTTTCATACAGCAAAGGAAAAGCATTGCTGCAGTTGTTGATGAGTTCGGTGGTACGGCAGGACTTATTACCATTGAAGATATTATGGAGGAAATTTTTGGAGAGATAGATGATGAGTATGATACCGATAATTTTATTGAAAGAAAAATCAGTGATACAGAATATGCTTTTTCAGCCCGTCTTGAAATTGACTACCTTAATGAAAGGTATAACCTTCAATTACCCGAATCGGATGAATATGAAACCCTGGGTGGACTTATTATCAATCATCATGAAAGTATCCCTTCTCCAAATCAGGAAATAATCATCAAAAACTACAGTTTCAAAATAATACAGGTAAGCGAAAAACGTATTGAACAGGTGCAACTAATAATTCTGGAAGAGCAGTAAGAGACCTTCTTTGAACAAAATTATCATCTGTTTATTCCCCCTGAGAAATTATTCAAACTGACAATCAAAGGTTTTAAAATTTGTTATACATTTGCAGTTCGATTTAAAACAAGTAAAATTCAGATAAAGAATCAATAAACATTATGGCTGTTATAGGAAAAATAAGAAGTTATTCAGGATTACTAATTGCCGTTATCGGTATTGCCCTGGCTGCGTTTGTGCTCGGTGATTTTATGGGTTATGGCCCAACAGGAGCTCAAAATTTAGAGGTTGGCGTTGTGGGAAGAAGCAAGATCATGTATCCCGAATTTGAAAACAGAGTTGCCCAGCAATTAGAAAACTGGCGCCAGCAAACCGGAAACCAAACTGTTGGTCAGACGGAAGCATTCCAGATCAGGCAACAGGTTTGGAATCAAATGCTCAGAGAATTACTGCTTAGCAAAGAATTTGAAAGCCTGGGACTGGAAATCTCACCCGATGAGCTTACCGATCTTGTTATAGGAAGGAACCCGCACCCTTCCATAATACAAAGTTTCTCAAACCCTCAGGATGGTTCTTTTGATCCGCAAATGGTTATTGAATTCATTCAAAATCTTGATCAAATGGAGCCTTCCATGCAGCAGCAATGGTTCATGCTGGAAGAATTCATTAAACAACAAAGGAAGGAAACCAAATATCATACCCTTATAAGTAAAGGATTTTACGCTCCTGAAATGCTGGCTTCGGCCGATTACCAGAATAAGAATGCAACAAAAGATATAAGAGTTGCTCTAAGAAGATACACCGATATAGCTGACAGCCTGGCAACAGTTTCTGATCGTGATTTGCGAAATGCTTATAATGAGCATAAAAACCAGTTTAAACGCGAAAAATCAAGAGATCTTGAATATGTAGTCTTTCCTGTTTTTCCATCCGAGCAGGATCGTGAGTTTATCAGGCAGGAAACTGAAAGGCTAAAAACAGAGCTGGAAAACACTCAAAATGTTGAATCATTTATCAATGTCAATTCTGATGTTCGCTTTAACCCCCGTTATTTTGGACGTGGAGAACTTTCTCCTGAAATTGACGATCAGATTTTTGATGCAGAACCCGGTGCCATTTTTGGACCCTATGAAGAAAATAATGCTTTTGTAGTATCCAAACTCAATGACATCCAGTTTCGCCCTGACTCCATGAGCGCATCACATATTCTTATTGCACATACCATGTCAGCGTCGGCAGGACCTGAAACTACACTCACAAGAGATGAAGCGGAACAAAAAGCTGACAGCCTTCTTAACGTGGTAAGAAGTGCACCCGGCAGATTCGCACAACTGGCAGTTGAACTCTCCGACGACCCATCTGCATTTACCAACCAGGGCGATCTGGGCTGGTTCTCTGATGGTGACATGGTACAACCCTTTAATGAAGCAGTTATTAATACACCTGTAAATAGCTTTACGCTGGCAGAATCCGACTTCGGTTTCCACGTAATTCGTGTAACGGGAAAATCTGCTCCCACCAAAAAAGTACAGGTTGCCCAACTCGTTCGCAACATCGAATACAGCAACCAAACTTACCAGAGAGTTTACGGGCAGGCCAGTGCATTTGCATCTATGCTCCGCGATAATAAAGACTTTGATGAAGCCGCTAATGAAGAAGGATTGTCAAAAAGGGTTGTAGATAACATTCGCCCGATGGATAACGCCATCCCCGGCATTGATAACCCCAGGGGAATAATTCAGTGGGCATTTGCTGAACGCACACAGAAAGGTGATCATTCGCAAATATTTGATCTGGATGGTCGTTTTGTTATTGCCAGGGTTGCTGAAGTTCGGGAAGAAGGAATTCCACAACTGGATGATATTCGCGATGAGATAAGAGAAATTGCCATTCGTGAGAAAAAAGCAGAAATGATCATCAATGAATTCAACCAGGCACAAGGCAACAATCTTGAGTCAGTTGCAAACGAACTGGGTGTTGAAACCCGTTTGGTGGAAAATATTCGTTTTAACCAAAGCAACCTGCAGGGGTTTGGCAATGAACCTGCTGTAATCGGCAGTGCGTTTGCTATGGAGCCGGGCTTAAGCCCCCAGCCTGTTAAAGGCAATGCAGGAGTATATTTTGTAGAAGTAGTAGAAAAGGTTGAAGCCGTTGAACCCCAAACATGGGCCAACCATCAGGCACAACTGAAAAATGCATTCCGCAACCGAGTGCCCAACGAAGCCTTCAGAGCCATTGAGCAAAGTGCGGATGTGGAAGACAACCGCCACAAGTTTTATTAAAAAAAATATGTTCTAATTAAAAACCCGCTTTATCAATAAGGCGGGTTTTTTTGTACATTAGCCTTTCATTTAATAAAAGTACATCTCAACCTTAACGTAACCTAACCTGCTCAAGCCATGCAAATGACCCAATCCCATCTTAAAACCCTGATGATTGATACTTCAACCGGTTTTTACAAAATCCAAAGATACCCCATTGGCAATTTCTGGGGTCCGGTAGATCTGGGTATACACCTGGCTAAAAAGTATGACAGCCTCAACATAGGAACCGGTTTGCTTGCCGGATCTATTTTCCCTGGTTCAAACAGGCTTATATTCAATGGTTTCAGCCCAAGCTGGCATGGGTTCTATATCTCATCCATGGGTGGTGCCGGACTGGTTTTCGATGATCTGGGAATTAATATGGTTTCCCTTACCGGCAAAACCCCTGCACCATCGGTTATATACCTGAACAGGATACACGGTGAAGAAATTGAGGTAGAAATTGTTCCGGTAAATATTTACGACATCTGGGAAAAAGGTCGAAAAGGAGTATATTCAATGATGCAACATACCCTTGATATGTTTCGCGATTGTTATGAAAATGACCCAAGGGTGCTTGCCGCCGGGCCGGCATCACTATACACTGATTTCGGTGCCATTGGATCAGCTCCCATACGTAAGGGAGAAGTTACCTATATCGACTGCTGGGCCGGACGCGGGGGATTTGGTACAAAACTCCTTCAGCAACACGGAATTGTAGCCATAATTTATGGTGGAACACATATAGATGAAGACTTCCGCGATCGTAATGTGGCCGATTCATGGTTCCAGGATCGGTATCAGAAAAAACTCTCGGCCAAGGATCTGGAAACTACCACAAAATACCGGTACGACCCGGCTTTTAACACCGGTGGTACCTTTGGTGTAAACTTTACCACCATACAGGACTACATCATCGCATTCAATTACAGAAGTATTTACTGGAGTGATGAAGAAAGGCTCAAACTGCACAAGGAATTCATCCTGAACCATTACCTGAAGCAATTCAACGAAGAAACCATCATACCCAAACAGCAGAAAACCTGCGGCGAACCCTGTGCTGCGGTTTGCAAAAAACTCAACAACCACTTTAAGAAAGATTATGAACCCTACCAAACCATGGGCCCCTTATGTGGTATTTTTGATCAGAGAGCAGCAGAACTGGTTAACCAGAAAGCTGATTCACTTGGGTTTGATGCCATTTCGGTGGGAGGTGTAATTGCCTGGCTGATGGATTGTATTGCTGACGATCTTATTAAACCCGAAGAGCTCGGACTGACGGAAAAACCCCGGTGGGAAATGAAAAACTTCAAGCTGGAAGAAGACTCCATGCATAATGCCCGGATTGCAATGGATCTGCTGGACGAAATTGCAAAAGAGGACAGCCAAATCAATCTTATGGAAGGAGCCCGAAAATACGCCCGAAACCTTGCCCGTGCAAAAGACATTGAAGTGTTGAACCGGTTTGTTTATAATGCCTTTGCCCGCCATGGCTGGATGGTGCCCAACCAATACTGGACACCCGGAGTATTGAGCCCCATGGGCATCATGGGAAAATACTACAACGATTATGGCAAAGAGTTTATATCGCCGCGCGAACTGGGCCGCCAAAATGCACACAGAATGGTAAAAGAACTGATGCTCGACAATACCGGTATCTGCCGCTTCCACCGGGCGTGGGCAGAAGATATCATGCCCGATATAATCGACAAACTCTTCGGACAAAAGGAAAAATTCCTGCGCTCCATATCACTCACTGCCAGCCGAATTAACAGCCGCAATGCCGGAATTTTCTGGGAAAGTAAAAGAAATATTGATTACGTGCACACCTTCCTGAAAAAGAAAACTTTGGCAGGAGATAAAAGTCCGGAACTTAAATTATGGCTCGGGAAATTCAATAAAAATGCCAAAACCGCAGCACTCGATTTCTGGTACGAAATTCATAA
>SLOJ01000228.1 GCA_007132585.1 Bacteroidales bacterium
GGTACATAACCCCAATAGCGGGAGTCAGCTGAATTATGCCTGTTATCACCTACCATCCAGTAGTAATCCAATTCAAAAGTATAGGATGTGGCAGGCACTCCGTTAATAAGTACTTGATCATCATTTACTTCAAGTGTATTGCCTTCATAAACTTCAATAATTCTCTCCCATAACATAATATTTTCAGATGATATTTCTATGGTTGTTCCCTTTTTCGGTATATAAACAGGTCCGAAGTTGTCTTCGTTCCAGGGAAAGTTGTTATGAAAAGGAAAAATATGGCTTTCATGGTATAACGCAGGTTTGGTTATTCTTCTTACTTGTTTAACAGATCCCAGTTGATTGAGTTGATCAGCCTTATCATCGGTAAGAGCCATGATATATTCGCTCGCACTACGTTGAAATGCATCAGTTATATCAAATCTTTCAAGAACACGTGAATGCAAGGGTGACCCATCAGTAATAACCTGGTAATTAAACTGAACATCATCGGGAAATGGAAGTAATTTTCCGTTTATATATATTTCGCTGTCAATTATCTGAAGAGTATCTCCGGGAATACCAACGCAACGCTTGATATAGTTTTCACGCTTATCAACAGGTCTTGCAACAATATCGTAATTACGCCATACAAAATCACGTCCCATTTCCCTTACCATTGCATAATAACTTCTGTTTTGCATTTGCAGAGCCACTGTATCACCATCAGGATAATTAAATACGACCACATCATTATTTTTAATGGTTCTTAAACCCGGATATCGATAATAAGGTAAACTGATCCATTCCAAATAAGATTTGGTATAATCAGTTCCCGGTAAAGTATGATGGGCAAATGGAAAAGCAATGGGAGTATTGGGTATTTTCGGACCATAACTAAGTTTACTCACAAACAAATAATCCCCTACAAGAAGTGATTTCTCCATTGATGATGTGGGGATGGTATATGCTTCTATGAAAAAAGTACGGATGATTGTTGCTGCAATAACAGCAAATATTATGGCATCGGCCCATTCCCTGCCTGCAGATTTTTTAACCGGTGCTATCTTATCGGGATGAGTATATTCTTCATTTGGTGCAAACCCCAGGTAAGGAAGGAAAACAAATGGAAACAAAACACCAAGGGCTTGTTCACCAAGACCATCTTTACGAAAACACTTAAGTGTTTCTACAACCATTAAAAGCAATGTAAAAACATTGATATAAGGAATTATTATAAAGATATACCACCACAAAGGTTTTTTAATAACCTTTAGCCATATATAAAAATTATAAAGAGGTATAATGGCATTCCACCCTTTATAGCCTGCTTTTTCAAAAATACGCCATAAGCCCGCAGCACTGGCCGCAAAAAACAACAGACTAAGCAACATGTAAATACTCATGATTTTTATTTATTAAATGTTTAAAAGATCGTTCATTGTAAAAATTCCTTTTTTCCCCTTAAGCCAGGCTGCTGCCAAAAGAGCGCCTCTTGCAAATCCCTCACGATTAAAAGCTTTGTGCTCAAGGCTTAAAGTATCGACAGGTGATGTATATCTCACCGAATGTGTCCCTGTAACTCCATCAATACGATGTGCTTCAACAGGTATTTCATCTTCTCCGGGATTATCGGCAACCAATTTCCAATCATTATATACCTGGTTTTCTTTTAGGATATCATTGAGCATACTAACGGCTGTACCGCTTGGAGAATCAAGCTTTTGAGTATGATGGGTTTCTTCAACTGAAATGAAATATTCAGGGTAATTTGCCATAAGTTTTGCCAGGTATTTATTTACAGCAAAAAACAGATTGACACCGATACTGAAGTTTGACGCATAAAACAAGCTTCCGTTACTTTTTTCACAATAATTCTGAATTTCTGAAAGTTTATCCATCCAACCGGTAGTACCTGTTACAACCGGTACTTCCATATCAAAAAGCTTTTTAAGATTTTCAACTACAATAGAAGGTGCAGTAAACTCAATGGCTATATCTGCACTTTTCAGTTTATCTGCATTTTTAACCCAGTCATCTTCATTATCAATTATAGCAATAACTTTATAACCATTTTGTATAGCATATTTTTCTATCTCGTGACCCATCTTACCATATCCTACGATGGCTATTTTTAAATTTTCTTTCATAGGCTGCTGATTAAAAACGAAATGTTAGCCGAAAACCGGCGTAAGTATTATTAAAATTTCCTTCTCCATGAAAACCAGGAATTAAGGTAGGCTGAAGATTCATGCCAAGTTCTTCGCTTACATCAAAATCTAAAAGGTGTGCATCAACCGTTGCATCAAGAACATTAAGAACATAAAGAGCTGCGCCTGTAATATATGATATTTCCAGAAAGCGACGAAAAGCATTCATCCCCCTTCGTAATTGCTCAGGGGTAATAAATTCAGGAAATTCACTAACAGTGTTAGGGTTGCCGTCAACACTGGCAAAATAGGATCTCCTGTATCTCTGATAGAAGTTATTATTTAAATTTACGGCATACCAAACACCGGTAAAACCGGCGTAAATAACAGGTATTTTCCAATATCGCCCATTGTAAGCCTGACCGAGCCCGGGTAAAGCAACCGATAGCATGGTAGCTTTAAGTGGCGAATGTTCTTCAGTTTCTTTTTCTTCGGGTTCCTGCACAATTACCTCTGGTTGGGTTCTTTCGGGCATTGATGGGAGTGTATCTACCGGTTGAATATCAGGTTGTGGAATCGGTTCAGGAAGTTGAGGAATAGTATCCTGCGACACTGGAACTCCAGCGCCTCGTCGGGGAGCTGGAATGGTATCATTAACCTCAAAAAAATCATTTCCATAGACGGGTTGCACAAGTAACAATACCCCAAAAAACAAAAGAAAGCCCAATATAATTGAGCTTGTTACTTTATTTACAGGCACCGGCCAGTAAAAATGTGTTGGTTTATTTTCCGGCATCAAAAAAATCTAATCCTGATTATGTACAAGTTTAAGGATACGCTCCAGATCTTCTTCAGAAGAAAAATTAATAACAATTGCACCTTTTCCCCCGGTGCGTGCCTTCACCTGCACCTTCGATCCGTAAAAATCGGTAAGAGATTTTTGCAGGTCAGCATATTTTTTATTATCAGAAGTTCCGGTTGTTTTTTTATTAACGTTTTCTTTTTCACTTTCGCGTGATTCAGCTAAATTTTTTACTATTTCTTCTACATCTCTTACCGAAAGTCCCTGAGCAATAATATCCTGAAATATTTCAAGCTGAGTTTGCACATCATCAACTGCAACCAATGCACGTGCGTGCCCCATACTAATCATTTCCTGTCTTAAACCAATCTGGATATCGCCGGGTAACTTAAGCAACCGCAAATGATTTGAAATAGAAGGCCTGGATTTACCAAGCCTTTCTGAAAGTATATCCTGAGTAAGTTTATAATCTTCAATAAGCTGCTGATATCCGAGTGCAATTTCGATGGGATTCAGGTTTTCACGCTGAATATTCTCAACAATAGCCATTTCGCGCATCTGTTGATCATCGGCAGTGCGGATGTATGCAGGAATTTCTGTCAAACCGGCAAGGTGAGCTGCTTTGCATCTTCTCTCACCTGATATTAGCTGAAATTTTCCGTCCTCCATTTTACGAATAGTAACAGGTTGAATTACACCCTGTTCCTTAATGGAAGCCGCCAGCTCCTGAAGAGATTCCTCATCAAAGTCTGTACGAGGTTGAAAGGGATTGCTTTCGATAAGTTTGAGCGGAACATGCGCAACAGTACCCACTGCATGCAAATCTTTTTCAATATCATAACGGGGCTGTACTTCCGCTCCCGGAGTATCAAGCAAGGCGCTAAGGCCTTTTCCCAATGCTCTTTTCTTAGCGTTCATTTTCTATTTTTATGTTTCTTTCCGATTCTTCAATTCTGGTTAATTGATTGTTTTGCAAGATCTCCCTGCCAAGATTTAAGTAATTTATTGCACCTCTGCTTCGCGCGTCATGCATAATAATGGTTTCACCAAAGCTGGGAGCTTCCCCTAGTTTGGTATTACGCTGAATAATAGTGTCAAATACCAGATCCTGAAAATGACTTCTAACTTCTTCTACAACCTGATTTGACAAACGCAAACGGTTGTCGTACATGGTAAGCAAAATGCCTTCTATTTCGAGACCCAGATTCAGTCGCGACTGCACAATTTTGATTGTATTAAGTAATTTACCGAGCCCTTCAAGTGCAAAATACTCACATTGAACCGGTATTATTACAGAATCGCTCGCTGTAAGGGCATTAACTGTTATAAGGCCAAGTGATGGAGAACAATCAATCAGTACAAAATCGTAATCATTCTTTACCTTATCAATTACCTTCTTCATTACCATCTCGCGATTGGGCATATTGATCATTTCAATTTCGGCACCCACAAGGTCAATATGTGCGGGTATAAGATCAAGGTTTGGAGTAGATGTGTTGAGAAGAATATTACCAGGGTCAACATCATCAATGATACATTCATAAATGCTGGTTTTAATTACCTTAGGGTCAAAACCCACTCCGGAGGTGGCATTTGCCTGAGGGTCAGCATCTATAAGCAATGTTTTGTACTCAAGAACAGCAAGGCTGGCAGCAAGATTAATAGCTGTCGTGGTTTTACCTACTCCTCCTTTTTGATTAGCAATAGCAATTACTTTACTCATAGGGTAACTGAATTATAGTGTTGATGGTTTTATAGTACTATATGTCTGATTTCCAATTTATAAAAAACAATAAAACAGTATGCCCCAATATTGGAGCATAGGTGCAAATTTACAATTTAAATGTGCTTAACCCCTGTTTTTTATAAAAAAATTACCTAACCATTCATAGCAGTGTCAATGGAAATATGATTCTCAGGTAGTTTGGGTAAAAAAAAAGAGTTGAAACCAATAGGTTTCAACTCCCGGTAGTTTTAATAAAGATTTAAATGAAGGACTTTATTTTTGATTTTCATCATTATCTTCATTTTTATCTTCAGTTTTTTTATCCTGATCTTTCTTATCAAGATCTTCAAATTCTATATCCGTAAATTCTTTTTCTCTTTTTCGTTTTTCTATTTCTTCCATTTCATCAAGGTATGACTGTGGTACTTCTCCCGTGGCTATGTATTCATAAACCTGTTTAAGGGCTGTTTCAAATTTGTCAAAGTCTTCCTGATAAAGAAATAGCTTATGTTTTTCATAAAAGAATTTACCGGTTTGCTGGTCAAATCGCTTTTTGCTTTCAGTAATAGTGAGATATTTTTCACCAGCCCGAGTTGCTTTAACATCGAAGAA
The DNA here is from genome assembly GCA_007132585.1 of Bacteroidales bacterium. Taxonomy (GTDB): domain Bacteria; phylum Bacteroidota; class Bacteroidia; order Bacteroidales; family UBA7960; genus SKVR01. The sequence continues at coordinate 5,270 of SLOJ01000228.1, forward strand.
ATAAGTTCTTTTACCTGCTCTTACGGCTTTGGAAAATAATTCCTCGTTATTGTACTGCTTACCTTTCTCTTCCATACTCATATTTATTTCCTCTTATTTTTAATGGTTTGGCAAAATAAAAAAAGTTTTTTCAAAGTAACAAGCCATTAATCTTAACAAACCGTAATTTGAAACCGGCTATTTTTTTTGCAAAAAATTCGTTTATCTAAAAAAACGCACACAAACCGGCTAGTTAAAGGCCTTTAAAACATTACATCTAATGTAACAAGTAATAAGGCTTGTGGTTTAAAGCTAACTGATTTAAATGTAAAATATTTTAAGTATTAAGAAAGTTTTTAAAAATGAATTACTTTTGCATTGCTTTTCAGGTAAGTTCCTGAAGTTTCGTTCCTTGTTAACAGAATTTATTTACCCTATGCTCAACAGAAGGCATTTACGTGTTAAAGTTTTACAAAGTCTGTATGCATTTTTCCAATCGGGAAATACATCATTGGATTCCGGTGAGAAAGAATTGCTTTTTGGTATAGACAAAATTTATGATCTATACTTATATCAGCTTACTCTGATTCTTGATATTGGCCGGCAAGCCCGGAAGATGATAGAAGATAACAAGAATAAGAAAATTCCTTCAACGGAAGATCTCAGCCCCAATCCCCGGTTTGTAGAAAACAAATGCCTGAAGGGCATAGAAAACAGCCCTCAGCTTGAGAAGAAGCTTAAGGAAAGGAAAATATCCTGGGCTCAGGCACCCGAGATTTCAAGAAAAATCTTCCTGCACTTCAAAGACAGCAGGCATTACTATGAGTATATGGCAAGCCCCGGCACCACATGGGAGCAGGACCGCGATATTATTCTTAAACTTCTTAAAAGCTATATTTGTGAGTCGGAATTATTGCACTATTTCTACGAAGAAAATTCAATTTACTGGCTTGATGACTGGGAACTGGTAAACAAAATGATTATTAAGAACATCAAAGCAATGAAAAATGGTGATGAAGGTGATTTTCAGCCCATGAATCTTTACAAAGACCTTGATGATAAAAGGTTTGCCAGGGAATTATTTAAGAAAACGATACTTCTCGATAAGGAATTTGCTCCCATGATAGCAGCCAAGACTCAAAACTGGGACATCGAACGTATCGCTCTCATGGACATCATTATTATGAAGATGGCCCTGGCAGAAATTACAAGATTCCCCGAAATACCGGTTAAAGTTTCTCTAAATGAATATATTGAATTGTCAAAGATGTACAGCACCCCGAAAAGTAAGGTTTTTGTAAACGGTGTACTGGATAAACTTGTAGAGGAACTTGCTTCTGAAAATAAGATCCAAAAATCAAATAAACAGTAAGTTAATGAAACATCAGTCCATTATCTGGCTAGGATTATTTGTTTTGACATATATGGTGTCATGTAAACAAAATCAAAATAATCAGAACAAGACACAAAATATTACTGAAACCGGAGAAAGTCCGGTAATTTATTTTGAAAAAAATGTTCATGACTTTGGTAAAATTATAACTGGCGAAAGAGTTTCATATGGCTTCCGATTTAGTAATACCGGTGGAAGTCCTTTACTAATAACAGGTATAAGAAGCGGATGCGGATGTACCGTAGGTGATTACCCTACAGATCCGATTATGCCAGGTTATGACGGAAAAATTGATGTAATTTTTAATTCATCGGGCAGAAGAGGGTTTCAATCAGAATCAGTTAGAGTTCTTTCCAATGCTGAAGAAACTGTTGTAACTTTGCGTATCACTGCAGAGGTTATTGAAAGATAAATTGTAAATCATTTAATTACAAACCAAACAAAATCTATTATTATGAATATGCTTAACATTTTATTAATGACCCAGGAAGGCGAAGGAGGCGGATTTGCTGCATTTTTGCCATTGATTCTTATCATTGTTGTTTTTTACTTCTTTTTTATCCGTCCGCAAATGAAAAAACAAAAAGATGCACGAAAGTACAGGGAAAGTCTGAAAAAAGGAGATAAGATTATTACCATTGGTGGTGTTCACGGAAAAATCACGGAAGTACAGGAAAAAACCTTTACCATTGAAGTAGCACCTGAAATTCGTTTACGGGTTGAAAAATCAGCCGTTGCAATGGATGGCCCGCAAGAACAACAACTGTCAGAAAATCGCTGATAAACACAATTTTTTAAAACCTGACCGTACATAAATAAGCTGTACGGTTAGGTTTTTTTATACTTCGGCAGAGAAAAAATGAAGATATTGCCCTGGCAAAATATCAGTAATAAACCTGAAACACGGCGCAAAGCATTTATTTTCCTGCTTTGTTTGATATTTAGTTTTATTTCGTGGCTTTTCATTAAACTTTCCAGAGAAAGTGCCGCCCTTGTTCCTGTAAAAATTGAAGTAGTAAATACTCCTCCCGATGTAATTATTACAGGCCAAAGCGATAGTATATTCGTCGTTAATGTGCAAACAACAGGAGTAAAATTATTATCTTCAGGATTGCTGCGCAGGATAGAATCCTTTGAAACCGACTTTAGTGCATTACAGCAAATAAGGCGCAATAATAATACTGTATATTTTTTTACAGCACCCCAGGCGCAAACAAGGTTTTCAGTTATCAGCGATATTCCACGATCAGCATTATCGGTTCATCCTGATACAATATTTTTTAATACCATTAATGCATTTTCAAAAAGAGTACCCGTAAAATTAGACAAAGATTTGCAGTTGCGACAGGGGTTCAGGGTTTATGATATTCCTACCTTATCACCCGATTCAGTAACCGTTTTTGGTCCAAAAACTTTGTCTGACTCTATAAATTATATTAGTACAGAAAAACTAACCGGGATCTCAGTTGATAAAAATATTAACCAAAGTGTAAAACTAAAAAATCTCTGGAAATCTCAGCAGGTAAGTTTCTCAGATTATGAGACAGAAGTTTTTATTCCTGTTGAAGAATTTACCGAAGCAACTGCACGTTTACCTGTTAGGGTTGATTGTTCTGAAAAATCAACGGTAAATCCCGATGATCTGTTGCTTTTCCCTGACCAGGTTGATGTACACTATCTTGTTGCTCTTAAGGATGATAGTGCAATAACTCCCGATATGTTTAGCGCTTTTGTGAACTGCCCCGACACCCTGCATGCCGGCAGATTCAGGCTTACAGTTGAAGTTCGTGAAAAACCCGCACTTGTTGATATACTGAGAATCAGACCTTCAGAAGTTGAATACATCTGGATTCAAAGGCAATAAATCCCATGCTGAAAGTAGCCGTTACAGGAAATATAGGAAGTGGTAAAACCATGATAAGCAGGTTCTTTAAAACTTTAAAAGTACCCGTTTTCTATGCTGACCGTGAAGCCAAAAAGTTATATGACAACCCTGTTGTTTTAAAAAAAATGACAGAAATGTTTGGCCCGGACCTGCTGAATAATTCCGGGAAACTTAATAAAAACAAACTGGCTGAAATAATTTTCAACGACAAGGCAAATCTGGAAAAAATAAATGCTTTTATTCACCCCAGAGTACGTGATAAATTCAACCAGTGGTTGACAGAGCAGAAAGATCAACCCTATTGTATACAGGAAGCTGCGATTGTTTTTGAAACAGGATTATATAAACAGTTTGATAAAATCATCCTCGTTTATGCCCCTGAAGATATGCTTATTGAGCGTGTAATGAAACGTGACTCTGTAGCACAAAACCAGGTATTAAAAAGATTGGAAAACCAAATGCCCCAAAAACTAAAAGCAGAACTTGCCGATTATATCCTGAACAACAATAACTCCTGCCTTCTGCTTCCTCAAATGCTCAAAATACATAAAGAGCTTATTAAACTATCCGGAAATTAATACAAATACTTACCTGTTTTTCATAAGGATTTTGCTAAACTTTATCTGCAATAATTAACCTTCCTTTTGTCGAAATATTTTCTTACTTTAGTGGCATAAAAACCACAAAAAGCACCGACATGAGCAGTATAGTTGTAGGAATTGATTTTTCCAGATCATCCATAAAAGCATTTGAATATGCACTTGGCCTTGCATCAAAAACCGGACATGACCTTAAACTTGTATACGTAAGCAAAGCCAGAGACATTGACAAAATTTTACCTGAAGGGAGTAAGGGCGAACCAACCAGCGCCGAAAAAGGATTTCAAAAACTGATCAAAAAACATGAAGATACCATTCCGGGGAAAATAACTTTTAAAATTCTTAATGGTAAAATTTATGAAGAAATTACCAATCTGGCAAAATATACTGAAGCATGGCTGATTGTTGTGGGGGCGCATGGTATGTCAGGATTTGAAGAATTTTGGGTTGGAAATAATGCCACAAAGATAATTGCACATGCCAACAAGCCTGTTGTTTCTATTAAAAAGAACTACAAAATTAAACCTGCACCTGTCGAAAAAATTATTCTTCCCATTGACAGCACTATCGAAACTATTCAAAAAATTCCTCTTACGCTGAAATTTGCAAAATATTTCAAAGCACAGATAAATGTATTATCATTATTTAGTTCTAAGGTAAAGAATATTGAAGAAAGGGTGGAAAATAATACAAAAGAAGCTATTGCACTGGTCGTTAAATCAGGTCTGCGATATATTAATGAAAAAACTGTTTGCGATAATATTACCAAAGCAACAATTGAATATGCAGAAAAGAGAAATGCCGACATGATAGCTATCATGACAGAGCAGGAATTTTCAACACAATCTGTTATTATGGGCACTTATGCCCAGCAAATGGTAAATCAATCGCCCATTCCGGTTTTAAGCATAAGAACTAAAGTTATAATACCAGAAACTTCCATCCTGGAATAATAAAACTTTGTAAAATGTAATTTGTTGTAATTTTGCGGGTATTTGAAACTGGAATTTAGCAATATTACATTTTGCCGGTCGTTTTCATGTTGACAATTTTCCTGTAAAGTAAATCCTGTTCTGTGAAAAACATATTTTATCTTCTGTTCATATCAGCATTATTCATTTTAACTCACTTTGTTGAAACAAAAACATTAATAGCCCAGACCCAGAGCGGCCGGGTTTATGAATTCATCAACCTTCCGGCAACTGCCCGTATAACCGCATTAGGAGGATATGCTGTACCTTCACTGGACAATGACTTGGGTATGGCACTTTATTATCCCTCTTTGATAAATCCGGAAATCAATAATCAGCTATCACTTAATTTTGTAGACTATTTTGGCGACATTAATTACGGAACTGCTGCTTTCTCAAGGGGTTTTAACAGGATAGGAAATCTAACACTGGCCATATCATACATCAATTATGGTAATTTTATTGAAGCTGATGAGTTTGGTATTACCTACGGTGAATTTTCTGCCAGTGAATATGTTGTGAGTCTTGGCTGGGGCCGCGCATTAAATAACCATTTCAGTATTGGTAGCAATATCAAAGCTATCAACTCTGTTCTGGAACAGTATTCATCATTTGGTTTGGCTGCAGATGTTTCTATAGCCTATACCGATGAAGAAAGAATGGTTGCATCGGCACTTGTTTTTCGCAATATCGGACGGCAAATTACGACTTTCTACAGTGAAAGAGAACCCCTCCCATTCGAAGTAGTGTTTGGAATTTCTAAAAAACTGATAAACGCACCTTTGAGATTTTCTTTTGTTGCGCATAACCTTCAAAGATTTGACCTTACATACGAAGATCCTGTTGCCCGTGAACCTATCTTTAGTTCTTTTGACTCAAGCGGTGCATCATCACAGGAAAGATTAAGTGAAATTGGTGACAAACTTTTAAGGCATGCAGTGTTTGGGATGGAATTCCTGCCCACTGAAAATTTTATTGCGGGCATTGGTTATAACTACAGGAGAAGGCAGGAGATGGGAGTTGACTCAAGGCTCTCAACAGTTGGCCTTTCCTGGGGAATAGGAATTAAGATATCTCATTTTATGTTTCAATACGGCAGATCGCATTATCACCTGGCCGGCGCACCTAATCATTTTTCTATTTCCACAAACCTCGACAGATTGTTTTTCAGCAGCAAAGAAGTACCAAGTATACCGTAATAATTGCAACATGGAAATAAACATTGATAAGCGATCAGGATTTTGCTTCGGAGTAATCAATGCAATCAACATTGCTGAAAGCTATCTCGATCGCTACGGCAGTTTGTTTTCTCTGGGCGATATTGTTCACAACAATAAGGAGGTTGAGAGATTGAAGAATAAAGGTTTGATCGTTATCAACTATTCGGATCTTAAAAAACTTTATAACAGTCGGGTACTGATAAGAGCTCATGGCGAGCCCCCCGAAACCTATCAAATTGCGCGCGATAATCATATTGACATCATTGACGCCTCCTGCCCTGTTGTGCTAAAACTTCAAAATAAGATCAAAAAAGGATATGAGGAAACTCATGCCATAAATGGCCAGGTGGTTATATTTGGAAAAGAAGGGCATGCTGAAGTAAAAGGTCTTGCTGGTCAAACCGGTAATAATGCTCTTATAATAGGAAAAGATTTTAATAATATTGAAAAAATAGATTTTTCGAAACCCATTAATCTTTACAGCCAAACCACCCAAAATAAAGGAGAATATAAAAAACTGATCAATCTTATTCGAACCAGAATGCAGCAACATAACTGCAATCCCGATAAAGATCTGAAAGTTTTCAATAGTATATGTGGTCAGGTATCAAACCGGGGGCCGCATCTGGCAGAATTTGCAAGAAAACATGACATAATAATATTTGTAAGCGGAAAGGAAAGTTCGAACGGGAGGTACCTTTTTGAAATATGCCGTGAGAACAATCCCAATTCTTTCTTTGTTTCAGAAAAGGCTGAAATTAAAAAAGAATGGTTTGAAAACGCAGATAAAGCAGGAGTTTGCGGAGCCACATCCACTCCTATGTGGCTTATGGAGGAAGTAGCAGAACGTATAAAACATTATTCCAAATAACCTACTACATGACCCCTGAGATACTTCTTGTATTCTTAATACTTGTATCTGCCCTGGTGCTTTTTCTTACCGGATGGATAAGAATGGATCTTACGGCACTTCTTGTAATGGGAGTTTTAACAGTAACCGGTCTGATATCACATACTGAAGCTCTTTCAGGCTTCAGCAACCCTGCCGTTATAACTGTATGGTCAATGTTTATTCTCAGTGCTGCTCTTTATCAAACGGGTGTAGCCCGCATTTTAAGCCGGCAACTGCTTTATCTTACAGGAAGCAGCGAAATCAAAATGATTGCTGTAATAATGCTTACATCCGGGTTTTTCTCTGGTTTCATAAACAATATAGGAGTAGCAGCCCTTATGCTTCCGGTAGTTATGGATCTGGCGCGTTCTACGGGTAAACCGCCATCACGTTTATTGATTCCATTGGTATTTGGTTGTCACCTGGGCGGTTTTACTACACTTATTGGCACACCCCCCAACCTGCTTGTAAGCTTTGCTCTTGAGAACGAAGGTTATCAGCCTCTGCAGTTATTCGACTTCACTCCTGTAGGAATGGGTGCTATGCTGGGCGGTATACTTTTTATGGCCTTGGTTGGGAGAAAATTACTTCCTCAACACGATATTCTTCGTAAAACATCAACCAAAGATGATGAAATACCCGTTTCTTATGACCTGAACCAAAGAACATTTACTATAAAGATCAAACCTGATTCATCCCTGGTAGGCAAAACCCTTAAAGAAAGCCGCTTAAGAGCTGCTTTGGGAGTAAACGTTCTTTCAATAAAAAGAAATAACCAGAATTTGCTTGACCCCGGACCCCAGACAAGGATCCAGGCCAATGACAAACTTTTTGTGCTGGGAAAACTTAATGATATTAAAACACTTAAGAACTGGAATATCATTTTTCCTCAAAGTGAAAATAAACCCTACATCAGGGAATTACTTGGAAAGGATCTGAAGATATTTGAAGCTGTTCTTCCTGCTGACTCTGTTTTGCTGGGAAAGAACCTGGTTGAAAAAGACTTTTTGTCAAACCTTGATACGAACTTAATTTCCGTTAAAACATCAGGTAAGATAAAAAGATCACGTTTGCGTGAATATCGGTTTAAAGAATCAGATACTTTACTCCTTCAAGGTGATCCTAAACAACTGGAAAAGCTTCAGGATAAAGGAATTATATCAGGTTTTGAGAAAGTTGACAATGAAAAACTGATAAACGAATACGAGTTGCAGGATGCATTGTTCGTGATGAAGATTTCCGAAGAGGCTGAATCATTTGAAAAAGCTCAAGCCGAAAACGAAACAGGTAATGTGCTGGGTTTAACTATTATTGCAGTAATTGAAAGAAATAATGCCTTTCACATTCCGCAACCCAATGAAAAATTCGGACCGGGTGATCAACTCCTGATCAAGTGCAATGTAAACGACATACCGCTAGTACGTGGGCTAAAAGATCTGGAGATAAACGAAGAAGTTACAAGCACACAGGAGCTGGAGTCAGGAGACATACAGCTTACGGAGGTTGTACTTGCCCCCCGTTCAATGCTGGAGGGGAAAACATTGCGTGAGGTTGATTTCCGTAGCAAATACGGACTTACGGTTTTGGCTATTTGGCGCGAAAATAAGGCCTACAAGACCAATCTGCACAATATACCTTTGCGCTTTGGAGAAGCTTTATTACTATATGGTCAGAGGAAAAAAATTGACCATCTTGCCACCGATCCTGATCTCATTGTACTTACCGAAAGTAAACAGCGGCCCATTCGTCCCCAAAGGGCCCTGATATCTTTGCTGATAATGATCGGAGTTTTATTACCGGTGGTACTTGGGGTTCTGCCTATTGCTATATCATCAGTATTTGGGGTAATTGCTATGGTACTTACCGGATGTATCAGAATGGAAGAAGCATACCGTTCCGTAGAATGGCGATCGGTATTTCTGATAGCAGGATTGCTGCCTCTCGGTGCTGCTATGCAGGATACCGGAGCAGCTGCGTTGTTATCGGAATGGGCAATCAGTGTATTTGGTCAATTGGGGCCATGGGGAGTTCTTATCGGTTTGTATCTTGTTACTTCGATATCTACTCTGGCTATTCCGCCACCTGCACTTGTGGTAATAATGTCGCCAATCGTTTTGCAGGCAGCTGAAAGTTTCAGTATATCACCCCATAGCATGATGATAGCACTGGCCATTTCTGCCAGCAGTACTTTCATGAGTCCGGTTTCACATGCAGCAAATCTGTTGGTAATGGGTCCCGGCGGCTACAGGTTTACTGATTATTTAAAAGTAGGAGCTCCACTTACACTTGTTACAATGATCATTGTTCTTTTGCTCCTTCCTGTTTTTTGGCCCTTATAAAGCCCATAAAGAAAAACAGAAAACAGATACTAACAGGTAAGGAAATTTTTTAATTAAAGTTTTCTTATGATAGTAAGTCCGTCACGGAATGGAAGTAATACATTTTCAACCCGGTTATCATTCTGGATTTTTTCATTGAATGCGATCAAAGATTCTGCTTCAACATCGCCACTTGCAGCAGCTTCTGAAAGCACCTTTCCGCTCCATAATACGTTATCTACCAGTATTATACCTCCCGGCCGCATAATATTCAGTATCATTTCATAGTAAAGATGATAATTTTCCTTGTCAGCATCAATAAAAGCAAGATCAGCCGGCCCTTTTATTCCGGGCAGTACATCCAGAGCTTCACCGATAATGTATTCAATTGAGTCAGCAACCCCTGCTTCATCAAAAAAACCACGTGTAAAATCTTCAAGTTCAGGGTTGTGATCAATAGTAATGAGTTTGCCTGATGGTTCTAAACCACTGGCAAGACAAATTGCTGAATACCCGGTATAAGTGCCTATTTCAACGATTTTCTCCGGCTTTATCATATGGCTGATCATCTCGAGCAATTTACCCTGCATATGCCCTGACAGCATTCGTGGCCGAAGGATCTTTGCATGTGTTTCACGATTGAGCCTTTGCAATACTTTGTTCTCAGCAGAAGTATGCAAACGAACATATTTTTCTATTTCAGGATGTATGATATTCATTGTTGATGTTTCTTTTTAAAATGGTTTACGGGGATTAATTCTGATAAAGCAATACATATTCTTATTACCCGGCATTTATCTGGGTTTATACATAAGCATACTAAGATTTGCAGTATCTAATACCTCATTTGCCACATCCAGAAGTTCAGATGCTTTAACCCTTTCAATTTTCTCATTGATTTGCTCAAGAGTATCGATTTTATTATAAAGGGTAATGCTTTTACCAATCGACAGCATTTCATTCACATTTGATTCAAAAGAAATGGCTACCTGCCCCTGCAACTGCTGCTTAGCTCTTTTTAGCTGTAAACTTCCCAGTCTATTGTCTCTCAAACGAAACAATTCACGTTGCACAAGTGAAACTGCTTTATCAATAAATTCAATATCAGTTCCCAGGTAAATACTAAAAATTCCTGTATCGGAATAAGGTTGATAATGGCTTTCAATATTGTAGCAAAGGCCATGTTTTTCGCGTACAGCCATATTCAGCCTGGAATTAAGCCCGGGACCACCAAGTATGTTATTAAGAAGTACCAATGCTGTCTTCTTGTCATTATCAACGCTATAAGCTTCATTGCCAATAACACAATGTACCTGATGATTCCTTCGTTTAACAAGCTTTGTTTCTGCCTGATAACCAGAATATTGATGACGGGGTACTGACCTCTGCCCGGCAGGTAAATGACCGAAATAACGTTCGGTAAGTTTTATGAGTTTTTTAAAATCAATTTTCCCAACAGAAGATATTACCATCTCTGAAGCAACATAATTTCGTTCGAGAAATTGGACAATATGATTTCTTTGAAATTTTTTTAAATGTCGTGGTGTTCCAAGTATATTGCTTCCGAGAGGATGGCCTTTATAAACCAAACTGTCAAAATCGTCAAAAATCTGCTCTCCCGGGTTGTCTTTGTAGGAGTTGATCTCGTCAATAATTATATCTTTCTCTTTAATGATCTCTTTTTCAGGAAAAGCTGAAGACAAAACAATATCAGATATCAGATCAAGACATCTTCCATAATGAATATGCATAAATGAAGCATATATGCAGGTATCTTCCTTTCCGGTATATGCATTAATCTCACCTCCTACGTTTTCCATATGACTAAGAACATGATATGCCTTTCTTTTACGGGTACCCTTAAAGATAAGATGTTCAATAAAATGGGCCATCCCCTGTTCCGGTGGCAGTTCATCACGCGATCCGGTATTTATAGTTATACCGCAATGTGCTACAAGTGAATCAACAGGTTTATGAACCAACCTTATACCATTAGATAAAGTATGAGTGAAATATTGCATGTCAGCAGTTCATCTTATAATTTGCAAAACTTATTTTCGCTGGGCAAATTTCATTTTATAGGCAGGATTTACCGTTCCTTTTATGATGTTTGTGAGTTTATTTTTTATAAGACGCCTTTTCAGTGGCGAAATCCTATCAACAAAAACAACCCCATCAATATGATCGTATTCATGCTGAATAATACGAGCAGCAATGCCTTCGAATTCTTCTTCGCGGGTTTCAAAATTCTCATCCTGGTAGCTGATCCTGATTTTTGGTTTGCGCATAACATCTTCCCGCAGATCAGGAAAACTCAGGCATCCTTCATTGAACAACCATTCTTCGCCGGTTTCTTCCAGTATTTGGGCATTGATAAAAATTTTTTTAAAATCTTTCAGGTCAGGTTCTTCGTCTTCAAAAGGGCTGGCATCAATCATAAAAAGTCTGATGGATTTGCCTACCTGGGGAGCAGCCAGGCCCACACCACTGGCATTGTACATGGTTTCCCACATATCGTCGATGAGTTCTTTCAGGTTGGGGTAACTCTGATCTATTTCTCCGGCTTTCTTTTTCAAAACCGGGTTACCATATCCTACAATCGGAAGTATCATTACTAATCTCTTTTAACTGTAAACATCGTCATTTTCTCGATGATTCATTTGACTTGAATTCAAGATATGACTGTAAAATTATGGTAGCACTAATGGTATCTACCAGTTCTTTATTGCGGCGGTCTTTCTTCCCTAAGCCGGCATCAATCATAGTTTGAAAAGCCATTCGGGAGGTGAATCGTTCATCCATTCTGTCAACAAGAATTGCAGGAAATTGTTTTCTGAGGTTTTTCACAAATGGCTCTATGTATCGGGATGCATCTGAGGCTTTGTTCTTCATATCGCGGGGCTCTCCTACAACAATACAATCTACTTTCTCGCGCGACACATAGTCTTTTAAAAAGTCCATTACATCTTTTACATGCAAAGTTGTAAGGCCGTTGGCAATAATGCGACTTTCATCAGTTACGGCAATTCCTACCCGTTTCTGACCGTAATCCAGTGCCATTATTCTACCCATGTAACAATAGTGCTTTAAAAGTTGTGCAAAGATACACAAATTAAGCTTGAGAAAATAAGGAATTACATCATATTCAATGTTATAACACCTGAAAATGCCACAATATAGTTTTATAAATTCTAAACTGACCAGACCTCATTATTTTGCAATAGTTTTGCTAATTTTGCGTTTCAGAAAAGTAACTCCGGGAAACAATGCGCAAAAAGAATAACAATCCTCCAAAAAATACCTTTAAACCGAAATCTGAAGGAAAAAAAGCCAAAAAGGATGACTTAAAGAACAATGAATTTACCCTGAAGAAATTCTTTGCTTCATTCAAGGATCAGCGTTGGCGTAAGATATTGGGTTTGCTCCTGATCATAATTTCCCTATACCTGTTTTTATCTTTCAGTTCTTATCTTGCAAACTGGAAGAGTGATGATAGTATGATCAATGATCGTACTTTTAACATCGAATTAATTACCGATACTGAAATAGAGGCGCAAAACCTGATGGGAAGACTTGGAGCTATTACTGCTCATCTTTTTATTAAAAAATGGTTCGGTGTATCTTCTTTTTTGTTCACACTCATTCTTTTTATAGCAGGTTTTAAATTTCTTACCCGTATCTCATTGCTCCCTGTATGGAAAACCATTCGCTACAGTTTTTTTATAATGATTTGGCTTTCAATGGCCTTTGGATTCATTTTTACACGCGGAGATGGATTATTGCTTGGCGGTACATTCGGATATCAGAGTAATGTTTGGCTTAACGGAGTTTTAGGCAAGGTAGGAACCGGGTTTATCATTGTTTTTGCAATGGCCAGTTTTTTAATCATTGTTTTCAATATCAACACCTACCATTATCGCATGATTATGGATAAACTCGGATGGAAAAGAAAAGCAGGTACCGATGAACAGGATGATGATAAAAAAGAGTATTCCGGCGAAGTCATCGACGATTATTCCAAAACTGCTGATAATGATAGCGAAAAACATAATGATGATCAGGAAGATGAAATGGATTCAGAATTTGCCATTTTGCAACGTTTGAGGGAGAAAGAAGGAGCAACAGGAGAAAATGATGAGTTTTTTGAATATGATGTTCCCAAAAACGGCAATGGAAAAGATAATAAAAACGAAGGATCAGAAGATCATAATCCGGATTTTGAGATTGAAATAGCTGATGATAGTAAAATAAGCAACAGCAACTACCAGGCAATTGATGATCCGTCGTCTGAAAAGACAGCCGAAGAAAAACTAGCTGAATTGGGTGATTTTGATCCTACTCTTGAACTGCCTCGTTACAAATTACCACCGCTCGATCTGCTTGATGATTATGGAGCAAATACAATACGTGTAGATAAAGAAGAACTGGAGGCTAATAAGAACAA
>SLOJ01000145.1 GCA_007132585.1 Bacteroidales bacterium
AAATTGTTCCCCAGGAAGTGAAGAACTATGTAAAAGGGATGTATGGTCGTTCACCCGTTCCAATCGACAAAGCCTTCATGAAGAAAATCCTTGGCAATGAAAAACCCATTACCAAAAGACCGGCTGATGATCTGAAACCCATGTTACCCGCAGCCACCAAAAACCTCTCGCAACCCGAACTTATCAAGGAGGAGGAGGATATTCTTTCCTATTGTCTCTTTCCTGAAGTGGCTTTACAGTATTTCAAATGGAGAGCCATTCCTGAAGATCAGCGGCCCCAAACCCCTGCTGACTTAGAAGCAGAAGAACTTACCGGGCATAAGAAGACATCTGAACCAGAACAGCCTGTTGCTTCAAAGAACGGTAATCTGGAAAAAATGCTCCATGCTGATGACTATGCCGGTATAAATGATATACTCGAAAAAGCATCTCGACTTAGTTTGAATGAGCTGGTAATACGAAAAGGTGATTTCAACCTTTCTTTATTCAGTGGAAATGGAAATGGAAGCAGCAATGGAAGCAGTCGTACATATACTCCGGATCAAAAACCTGCAGAAGTTCCTGCTGTCGATAGTGAAAAAGAGTCTGCCAATTTAGCTCAAAATCAAAAAACTACTGAGGCCGAAGTTACTACCGATCTTGAAACTATAAACTCTGTTATGGCCGGAACCTTTTACCGGTCACCAGGTGAAAACCAGCCTCCTTTTGTGGGTGAAGGTGCAATGGTGAATCAGGGTGAAACAATATGTATCTTAGAAGCCATGAAACTCTTTAATGAAATTCAGGCTCCTTTCAAATGCCGTATTATTAAGATATTGGCAGAAGATACCACTAAGGTTACCAAAGGGCAACCGCTTATGTCGGTTGAAAAACTCTAAGAAAGTTAGAACTTGTGATGAGCAGCGTTTGAATTAAGTTAACTTTTATAATTACCCTGCTCAGTGGTTTTAATGGTATCAAGCAACTGTTCTTTCCTGTCTTCCAGGATAAATTCCATTTTTAAAGCATTGATCTCTTGCTCAAGGTTCAGGAATTCTTTTTCCAGCACACTTTTAAACTTGTTTAGGGCATCCAGGGCATAGGATTTATTTCCTGCTTCCGGATAATCTTCTATAAAATCTGTTATGGCATCAAACCCCTGGTCTGCTATTTTGCGGATATCGAGAAGCGAATTGTTAATTTGCTGTCTGCAGTTTTTATCAATTACAATACTTACCAGGGGATCTCTCCTTTGAATGTTGATCTTTGAATCTTTGTACCGGCTCAAGGCAACTGAAAAACTATCATGTACATCATAACAAATTTTACGAAATTTCTTTAGTTTGTCCATGTCGTTCTCAACACGGGCAAATCCCTTGTCCATGGCAGTAATCAGCTGCAAAATACCGTAGGAAATCTTTTCAATTTTTTCCAGTTTCCGGATCATTGTCGGGTCAGGTTGGTTTTGGTTTTCGATGTTGTTTATTTATGTGTTTGTGTATTCTTATGATCTTTAAACAGTTAAAGGAAAAAAGCCTGAATGAAAATAGTGATTGCTTGCTGAAAATTTTATAATATTTCCTTCAATACAATATTAGGAAAAAAAACCTAAACAGGAAAAGTGGCTTTGGCTATGCAATGGATGATTAGGCATTATTAAAATGACAATTCAGAGCATAAATATAGTGCTTTGGCGGAACCCGAACCCGGGAAAAAATATTTTCGAATTACAATTGATTGTAATTGAATGCATTATTGAAAATTGTTAATAAGTTTTTTCAATTATGTTTCCGACCTTTCTGTAATAATCTGTAAGTAGAAGATGAAAAAATTTTTTTTTATTTCGTCTTGTCAGGATAAATAAAACCTATATCTTTGCTGCATCCTTTTTTTCCAAACCATGAACCAGGCAGCGCTGGATAATATGGCAAAACCTTGTTTCAAGAAGGAGAACGTTCCTACAGAAATAATTGATTCACACCACGTTTTCTGATTGGTCAGCTGTCATGTCAAGAGGAAAACGTCCGGCGTTGCCTGGATTTTTGGTTTTTTTTATGTAAGCATCGCAAACGTTTGCGATGTAAAATCATAAAGTAAAAAAGGATGTTTGCTTACAGATTGTAATTTTACATTAATATACCAAAACACACAACCTGCCCCGGCTTTTTGGCGGGGTTTTGTTTTATCCGGTTACCCCAAATCTGTAAGATACTTTCAGCAGGAAAATATTATGTGGCTTTTGAGAGAATAATTGATCGAGATGATCCATGTAGGTCATTTTACCATTAATTTCAAAATCAGACCGGGTTTGGCTCCATACAAGATAAAGAGATGAGCCTGGTTGAAATTCCCAGCGTATTACAAGGTTTGAAAGGAATTCCCTGAAATTGAAGTCAGGTTTACCAAACTGGTAATCCATATTTCCATCTCCGTTTTCATCTACATGATAATTATCTTCAATTAATTCAATCCGGGATGCATCGTATATATGAAATCTTTCCTGAAATATTTCATGTTTTGGGTTGGTAATAACTTTAAAATCAGAATATTTCCCTGAAGCTACAAAGGGTTGTCCCCAATACTGAATGGTAAGATCAGGGATAATGGTATAGTTAATAAGGAAGGAGAAATTTATAACATGCTGATCAATACTGCCAAATAAATATCTTTTCTCATCCTGAAAATCTTTTTGGGTTATATATTGCAGTTCATCGAATCTTTTTGACCATGATGGATTGAATGACAGGTTAAGACTTGAAGTTGGTTTAAGTGCAAAGTTGGGCCCCAGTCGCAGGTACTTGTATTCATTCTCCAATCCATGTCCCCTGTTAGCACTTACACCGGCTACAAATTTGGCACGGTTATCAGTGGATACACCAAACCATGTATTAATACGGTCGGGGTGCTGAAATGCCGGACCACCTCTTAAAAGGGTTACAGATGTAAGGTTATGATTGTATTCCATTCCGGCATTTGCTGACCAGTAGTTACGAAATCTTATAAACCCGCTGGTATTGATGCCTGTGTTGAGATGCTCTCCGGAGAAGGTCCGGAAAGTGTACTGATTGAAATTTACATTGAAGCTTCGGTAAATTCCCCTGGGTTCCCATTCGCGATAACCCAGCCATATCACATGGGTGAAATAATCTGCTTCACGCATGTAACCCAGGTCATTGATTTCAAATTCGGGTGATTTCCACATAACTGCAGCCATCATGTTCAGATGCCCTGATGTTTTAATCAATTGTGCCCTACCCCCTGAGCCGGTAAGGGAAGTACGCGCAGAATCGATGGTTGCATATTTGTTATCAGGTCGCTGGAAATACCTTGCCGGAGCTCTTTGGCTCAGTAAAATGGCTTCCTCTGTTCCTGCCACATGACTTAATGCAGCATTGATATTAAACATCCATTCCTTGTCCTTAAAATATCGGGTAAAATCTATGCCTCCTGAATAGGCTTCATTATGCATTTGCTTTGAAAGGTTGTCATCAGTTTTACGGTGCGTGGATGTAAACATTCCTCCCAGTATGGTATTTCCCTCATTAAAGTCTTTCTGCACCCTACCCACAAGATAATTCGTAAGAGGCTCAATGGTTTTAAAACTCCTTTCACCAAGTAAATCAATTTCAGCCTTAGTTTCTCTGGTAACCGATTCAATGATGGCAATGGACAAACCGCTACGGCTTTTGCCAGTAAGCTTGGCAGCGCCCAGAATACTGGTAAAAGAGGGCCGGTTAATGTAACTTCCGTTTTCAGTGGTTATCTGTCCGGTAGGTCTGCGTCCGATTCGTCTTGAATAGAAAAGATTGTCATGGCCCAATCCCCCGTTTCCGATACCCAGCTGAAAACTTGAGATATTTCGTCCTTCAATGAAGAAGGGTCTTTTTTCCTGGAAGAAAGTTTCAAAAGCCGTAAGGTTAACTTCACTCGGATCGGCTTCCACCTGACCGAAATCAGGATTTACAGTAAGATCAAGGGTAAAATCATTGGTAACGCCCACTTTGGCATCCAGCCCGACCTTCAGGTTTTGATCACTTCCTGTGGCAAAAGGGTTATCAGCTTGCCTGGGGTAGGACTCGGCTGATGTAACAGTATATGGTGTTATATCAAAAATCCGTTTGGGTTCAATACCATTCATGCCGTGCATCTCGCCTATACGATGAATTAATCCCGGGGCATCAGCATCAATGTGTTGCCAGAAAGAGAGTTCACCTTTTCGGTGTAACTGCCTGAAAACCTGTAAACCCCACACAGGATTTTCGCTTTTTTTGAACCGGAGCTGGCTGAAAGGAATGCGCATCTCAGCTTCCCAACCATAATCATTTACTGATGTTTTGGCCCACCAGTTGGCATCCCAGGTTGAGTCTTCCTTTCTTCCATCTTCAGTCATGATCTGATCGAATCGCGTTTCACCGGCACTAACACCTAGCAAAAATGCGGTGCGCAGGTCAAAATAGCTGTCGAAAACTACACCCACAGCATCTCCATCATTACTATCCCTGCGCGTGAGCCGGGTAACTATACTATCAGGTGATGTATCATAGGCCTTTATTCCTACATACAAATAATCGGCATCGTACAGGATACAAAAACTGGTTTCCTGGCTTGCGGGCTGACCGTTGTTGGGTTCAAACTGGGTAAATCCTGTTTCCCACGTGCCCGTTTCCCAAACTTCATCATCAAGTATTCCATCAATTTTGGGAGCATCATGTATAAGCTGGGGATTGTAAACTTTCTTGGTGATTTCATTTTGCTGACTCCACACTAATTGTGGCAGAATAATTACAATACAATAAATGAAGATTCTTGTGTTCATGGTTAATATCAATCAATGAAAAATAAAATATTTTTGGTTTTTAAGTTTTAAACAATTAAATACAAATAATAAACCATACTTTTTAAATGACCAATAACCAAACTGTTATAAGATACATAAAGCATCAGTGGGTTGCGTCACTGTTCATTTTCGGGCATTTGGTGTTTTATAATCGGACGGATACACCATTGAAAATGTTACTCCTGTTTATAAGAAACTGTAAAACAAGATAACCTGTAATAATCTGGAGATGTAATGGCAGTAAGGGTTTATCTGGTTATTTATTTTCTTTTTTCGGTCCGGATCAAATTAATCCATCCCGAGAAAACGACCATTTCGCCGGCAAGAAAAATAAACCAGTTAAATTTCGAGGGAATATAACTGTGTGCAATATCAAACAGGGTTTCACCTGACAAATTCCATATTTCGCGAATGCTATATTGCTGCAAAACAAATACTGAATAATCGTAAATTAAAGAAAGAAAAATTACAAAAGCCCCAGCAAGCCATAAGAACCAGGTCAGGTTACTTATTCTGAAAGACTTTTGATTTCCATCATAGAATATTACGGTAAGGGCTATACCGATCATGGTAAGGGAAACGATAACAGGTGCAATAACAGGGCTTGTCCATGTAACGGGTATCAGAAACAGAATATCCCAGGTAAGAAGAGATTCGGGCCAGCCCAGCAAAAGGTAAAGAAATACATAGTAAAAAATAT
>SLOJ01000046.1 GCA_007132585.1 Bacteroidales bacterium
AGTGCAACTCCTGACACAAGCATTTCAAGATTGTAAGCTGCATTGCACATATTGGCAAATTGCTGGGATATGGTTTCTCCCTGCACAGTAAGTTTTATTTGCCCGCTCACACTGCCACGCGGCATACTGTTCATAAATCTGTGATATTTTCCCCCGCCGCGGCTTATAGTACCACCAATACCATGAAAAAAGCGCAGGTCTTTTCCATGCTTCTCTCCCACTTTGGTAAGTCGTTGCTCGACCCTGTATATGTTCCAGCGACTGGCAATAATGCCACCGTCTTTGTTACTGTCGCTGTATCCCAGCATAACCTCCTGAACCGATGGCATATCAGCTGTACGACTTTGTGTAACAGGATGAGAAAGAAATGCATCAAGAATCTTGTCAGATTGTTTCAGATCTTCAATGGTTTCAAATAACGGAACTACCTGCAGGGGAATATCCAGCAACCCCAGTTCGCGCAGGAAAAGATAAACCACCAACAAATCGCTGACACCTCGGGTCATACTTACTATAAGTGAGCCAATACCCTCATGTCCGTATAGTGCTATATGATTTTTCAATACTCTGAAACATGCAACTATTTGGTCAGCTTCAGGTCCGACTTTGGCATCTGCAATCACAAAAGGTCTGCTGCTCTTCAACTCCTTTGCAAGGAATTCAATCCGTTTTTTTTCATCCCACGTGCTGTATTGCCAGTCATCGAAGGAGGCTGCCTGCAGCATTTGTTCCAGTGCTTTTTCATGAAAAGTACTGTTCTGACGAATATCCAGCCTGGCAAGATGGAAGCCAAAGCACTGTACCTGTCTTTCAAGGGGAAACAACACTTCATCCACAATTCGTGCAGCACCTATCTCGTTTAAGCTTTCGCGGAATAAATCCAGATCTTTCTGCAATTCTGCAGCATCAGGGTAGAATGAGCCAGGGCCCCGATGATTTTCCGATATGGTATTTTCAAGCTTTGCAAGCATAAGATTAACATATTGACGCCAGGGTTCGCGGGTATTCCTTCCCACAGCCTTTTCGCCCTGTTCATCCAGGACACTGCGCATCTTACCTATAGCATTGTGAAAAAACGAGGGAACCGGATTTTGCCCATCAGAAAAACTGATACGTGCAGCCAGTTCTTTCATGCTTTCGCCGATGATGTTCAGAGCAGCCAACCTGTGCAACCTCAAAGTGGTTTGGGTTACC
Source organism: Bacteroidales bacterium (assembly GCA_007132585.1). GTDB lineage: Bacteria > Bacteroidota > Bacteroidia > Bacteroidales > UBA7960 > SKVR01. The sequence continues at coordinate 1,195 of SLOJ01000046.1, forward strand.
TCGGCAGACACAAAAGGATGTCCGTCACGATCGCCTCCCACCCAGCTCCCGAATTCCAAAACAGGAAACTGATGTGGTTCTCTTAGTTTATCAGGATCAAAACCTGCTGCACTCCAGGAGTATTTCAATTTCTTATCACTTGCTTTCAGGGCTTCCGGAAATACTTTGGTAAAGTAATGCATTACATTATTGCGTTCCGATTCCAGATCAGGTTTTTGAAGATGGATCTCGCGGGTGCGCCACCAGCGCTCAAGCCGCGCCTTAATGTCATCGTCTATGGCAATGCGCTCCGATTTCGACCACATGGAATTTTCCTTCTTAAGCAAAAGCAAATAAATATCGCGGTGCAATTCCAGCACCGATACTCTTTTGGCTTCGGTGGGATGCGCCGTTAGCACCGGCATTACCCTTACCTTCGAAAGCACCCGGGCAATCTCCTCCTGACCCAGCCCCCTGTCCTGCAACTTTTTGAAAGTCTCACTCCACGAACCACGAACGGCATGCATACCCATATGATTCTCCAGCTTTCGTCTGAATTGCACGGTAGCATTCTCTTCAACCAGATTCATTAACTGGAAGGATATACTCAGGGCCTGTATCAGTTTTTCTTCCTGTGAAGATGAAATGGCATCAGCTGATAGCTGATTATCATCAATGGGAAGCAAACCGGCTACTTTGTCTTCACTCAGGCTTTCCAATACATCCCTGAAAATTGTAAGAGCTGAGTGCAGATCATTTTTTATCTTTTCCAGACCTTCCTTCTCAACGTTTTCCTGCATTTCTTTATGAGATAACGGTTTATGCAAATCTTTTTCCATGAAGTGGTAATTTATAGAAATTGAAACAATACGTTTATCCATCAAATTTACAAAATTCAGGGCACTCTGTCCTGATACTCTTACAAACTACTGTGTAATTATGATTGAAGTAATTAACAATGAAGATTTTTACTTTTTCGAAAATTTTTATCTTTTCCGGTAAATTACCTTTGATAATCTTTTTGCATATCCGGTTTCCATTCTCCCTTTTCCGGTCTCGCTTTTTTTCCTATATTTACCCTATCAATAGCTGATCCATGAAAAAACTATTAACCCTCAGCATGATGTTTATATTCATGCTTCAAACATTTCAGGTTATGAGCCAGGAAACCCGACAGAGTGTATTTACCACCATTCATCAGCGCAAAAGCGTGCGACAATATCAGGATAAACCCGTACCCAAAGAAAAAACCGATACCTTACTCCGCGCTGCCATGGCTGCCCCTACTGCCCGGAATATTCAGCCATGGTTGTTTTATGTGATCACCAGCCGCAAAATTCTTGACCAACTGGCAGAAGAATTACCCTACGCCAAAATGCTTGCCCAGGCTCCCATGGCCATCGTGGTGGCCGGCGATACAAAAAAGGGCAACCCCAATGAAGAGCAAATTCACAACTGGACCCTCGATTGTGCCGCCGCCACACAAAACCTGCTGCTGGCAGCCGAAGCCCTGGGCCTGGGTGCCGTTTGGACCGGTGTATATCCCTACAAGGAACGCATTGCTGCAGTAAGTAAAGCTCTCGGATTACCAGGCCATATTATTCCCCTAAATATTATTCCCATCGGCTATCCCCTGCTCGACGACCGCCCCAAAGATAAATGGGACCCGGAGAAGGTGAAGTGGGTGGAGTAGGTTGAAGGGGGTTGAGTAATTGAGGCTGAGCGATAGCAGTTGGGGTTTGAGTTGATGATTGCTGAGCTATTTTAAGTTTTTTGTAGTAAAAGTTAGAATCCCTTTTCCAGAACAACAAGGATTGAAACTACAAGCCGATGCAATTGAATACTTAAAGGCACATTCTTAGAATCCCTTTTCCAGAACAACAAGGATTGAAACATGAAACTGATTGATTTTATCAAAATGGCAACTTAATTTCTAAAAACAGAGATGGGAAATTAATTTTTGAATGAGGTGCCCGAAAATGAACCATAAATAGCTCTTAAATAATTATTTAACTTATTTTGACTTGAAAACAAGTCAAAACATAACTGATTTTGATCCAATTCCAAGTCGTTTTTATACAACTATAAATAGCAAATTAATAAGTACCAACTTTAATTAAAAACTATCCGATACTTTTTAAATGCTTAAGAAACATCCGGGAATAAAGGTTTGATTTCGTATTTTTGAACATTCGAAACCCGGAGGGCTTCAATATCTTCCGGGGAGGGGGGTAACAAAGAATGTTTCAAAAAGGAAAAAATATGAACACAACTGATTTTGAGAACCTTTTTAATAAAATCACACAATCAGAAAAGAATAAATTCCTCTGGGATATCCTAAATAGTGATGAACGAATCAAAAAAATGTTCATCGAAAAATATTTTCAGGAATGGGAAGCTATAAGGCTGCAAAATCCAACCGGTTTTGATGTGAATGAGCTTTTGAATAAAATATGGGAAGATGCTGCAGAAATCAGCAGAAGGTTAAATCAAATTGATTTTGAAGATTTAGACTGGGATTCATGGGAAGATCCAGGATACTATGTACCAGATTATGAAGCTGCTCAAATGATTGCTGAAGGGATGGCCGATCATGCATTGGAAGGTTTACTCGAAAAACTTAAAAATGAATTTAAATTTGGTAATTTAACCCATATTGTTTCTGAACTTGCATCAATAGTACATGGTATAGATATGGCGGAAATTTATGACCCGTATAGTAATCTTTCTGACTATTCCAATGATTACTTTTTTGAAAAAGTCAGTATTACGATAAGGGAAGAAAAATACAAGCTGCTATCAAGAAAATTTCTGCCAGATGATTACAAGACTGCCGTTGGGTTACTTTTTAAATTTCAGGAAGAAAAAGAACAAAAAGAAGAAAACCCAGAATATCTGTTTTTGACCATGATTGCAGATTTCCTTATTGCAGTGATAAATAAAAAGGAGAATGCACAGGTATTCTGGCAACTGGCCAATGAATTTCGTGTTGATTTAAAGGAATTTCCCGGTTTACTAAATCACGTGGTAGGTTTATTGGATAATAAAAAACTTTGGGTACAGATCATGGAATCAATATTTCTTCAGGATTATCAAACATCTGAAGATTTAATGGCTTACTATTTTAAATCACAAAAAGAAATTTTTCAGAAAAAAGCAACTGTGTTTTTTGAAAAATACAAATATGAATCCTACACATTTCTTGCAGAAAGGGTTAAAAGAGGAAGTCCTCTGCACATTTCCATATTAAAACATGCTACCTGTAAGATGGAAAGAATTTCAGCCTTCAGAGAACTAAAAGAGTTTATTTCAACATTTGAAAAAACTGAATTAATTGAATCCATTTCAAATCCTGAATACAGAATCAAGTTATGGAATCATGAAAAGATGTTTGACAAAATAGAGGCAATTATTTCTGATGAATTAAAAAATGATCCGGTTTATGATAGGATTGATTTTACCCAATCAATAAAATATCTTTATAGTTCAAAGCCTGATAGTGCTATTTGTCTTACAGAAATAAAAGTAGAAAAAGTTTTAAAGTCCGGAAGAAACAGGGCTGCATACCGCTATATTGCAGATCTTTTGAAACAATCTCTTTCAATCCCGGGCAAACAGGGGCAGATTTATTCAATGGTAAACCATTTGTATAATCATAAACCAAATCTGCCCGCACTTAGGGATGAATTAAAAAAAGCGAGATTGATGGTTTAATCAGTTTGCAAAAACCATAAAAAGAGGAAGCTATAACATGAGAACGTATGCTTTGTGTGTAGTATTATTACTGTTTCCTTTTGAAATAATTGCCCAGGTCACTTAAGAGCAGGTTTTCCCATTTATTCTGCCATTTTCCGTACCTTTCTTATGGCATCGAATGTGCACCCCGTAACTATACACTCCACCTGCTTAGGATCGTTTTTGATAATGGGATGCAGGATCATTTTTTTATTTGGATTCAGAAAACTTCATTACATTTTCCATAGGATTATTAAGAAAAACCACCCATGAAAAAAACCCTCCTCTACCTCTCCCTCTTCTCCATCGCCATGGCTTTTCTCGAAAGTGCGGTGGTGGTATATCTGCGGGTTATATATTATCCTGATGGATTTTCTTTTCCTCTGGCTCCCATAGATCCACTGGTTGGAATTACCGAAATCCTGCGCGAACTGGCTACCTTGATCATGCTGCTGACGGTTAGTATTATTGCAGGGAAGAACTTCAGGCAAAGGTTTGCTTATTTCATTTTCTGCTTCGGACTCTGGGATATTTTTTACTATGTATTTCTTTACCTTTTGCTGGGCTGGCCCGAATCTCTTCTTACCTGGGATATTCTGTTTC
>SLOJ01000085.1 GCA_007132585.1 Bacteroidales bacterium
ATCAGTATTACGACCTGGGAGCACGTTATGTAACTTTGTCACACACCCGCAACAATCATTTCAGCGATTCATCAAATGACAATGAAGGCCCCCGGCACGGCGGACTATCAGAAATGGGTCGCGAGCTGGTAAAAAAACTCAACCGGATGGGGATGATGGTTGATGTAAGCCATGTTTCTGATGAAGCTTTTTATGATGTGCTGGAAATAACATCTGCCCCAATTATTGCTTCACACTCAAATGCACGGACAGTATATGATAATCCCCGCAATATCACTGATGATATGCTTGAAGCTTTGGCTGAAAACGGTGGTGTAGTGCAGCTCTGTTTCCTTTATGTTACACAATTACCGCCTAATCCGCCAAGAGACTCAGCCAGGGCAGAACTGAGGGAACGATATAATAACTTCCAGAACCTTACCGAAGAACAGATGGAAGAAGCCCGTGCAGAATGGTATGCAATTGATCGCGATTTTCCGTCACAATTGCCCACCGTTTCTGACCTTGTTGATCATCTCGATCATATAGTGAATCTTATCGGTATTGACCATGTAGGCATCGGAAGTGACTTTGACGGTGGTGGGCAACTGGAAGACTGCTATGATGTTTCAGAGATACATAATCTTACTGTTGAAATGCTCAGACGAGGCTACAATAAGGATGAGATTGAAAAAATATGGTCGGGAAATTTTATGAGGGTTTTCCGTGAAGTATACAATATGCGGGAAATTTAGTATTATTGCATACGTATTTTTTTAAAACCACAAATCAATAAACATGAAGAAACAAATCCTTATTCTGATGACACTGGCATTCCTGCTGAGTTATTGCGGCTCTGGCCCAAGACAAGATCAATCAGCTGAAGCAATGGATGAAGCTGAAAAGATATTACCTGACAGCGAAATGGCATTTCTCAACAATTTGAAAAGTCTTTGCGGACAATCTTTCCGCGGACAGGAAACCTATATGCAGGAAGGCAGGGAAAGCTGGGCCGGCAAAGACCTTGTTATGCATGTAACTGTTTGCGAGCCTGACCATGTTCACATACCCTTCCATATTGATGATGACTATTCAAGAACATGGATGTTTCTGGCTGAGGACGGCCGACTGCGCTTCAGGCACGACCACCGCCACGAAGATGGCACCCCCGAGGATCAAACCCTTTACGGAGGTTATTCCGACGGCACCGGCGATGCCTTCAGGCAACATTTTCCGGCAGATGACTACACAATTGATCATCTTACCGATACCCTCAACCGTGAATGGAATGTGGTGCTGAATGAAAAAATGACTAATTTCAGCTATCGCCTGCTTTACCACGGTAAAATTGTATTTCAGGCTGATTTCGACCTGACCGATCCTTTGTAAAGCAATCTGCACATTAATAAAATAAACCCGGAAGTTTCAGAATAAGATATTTCCGGGTTTTTTTTTACTATTTTTTTACCGCAACATCCCTTCTACCCTTTCTATCTCTCCATCCACTTCTGCCGGTTTCAGTCCCATAATTCGGGTAATAAGCGGATACAGGTCTACTACTTCAATAGCCCGATGTTTATGATTTTGTTTGAAAGCCGGGCCCATAGCATAAAAGATTGTGTGCATATCCTTTTTTGCATTATCCCATCCATGTGCACCGCCTGTGTAATAAGTATTTCGGGGTTTGCCCCATCCGAGACTCCAGGTACTGTCGGCAAGTATTACAAGATCGCCGATACGGGGATTGGTACCATAGTTCAATCGTGCCGGTACATCCTGCCTTTTCCATACTGTTATATTTTCAACCGTTTTCAGTATTGCATAAGCCGAATCAAGCATACCGGGTTTGGGATTAACATGCAATAAAGGATTGCCGCCGTGGGTTCTTTCGTACCAGTCGCGGGGAGTATATTGCGAGATATCCACATACCTGTCGGGGCTTACCTCGGTCATACCATGATCGGATGTAACAATCAGGTTGATGTATTTATAGTGCTCAAGGTTATTAAGATCATTGATAAGGACACCTACCAGAGAATCCAGTTCCACAACCAACTCATCAATTTCGGGGCTGTCGGGGCCGGTTCTGTGTCCCTGGCTGTCGGGTTCCTGAAAGTAAAAAGTTATGAGGCGGGGTCTTGTTTTAACGGGAAGCTGCAACCAGGTCAGAACAGTGTCTATACGGTCGGTAAAAGGAACCCTGCCATCATACCGCTTCCAGTAGGTTGGCTGAATACCCTGAACGGGCGCTTCCGACCCGACCCAGAAGAAAGATGCTGATGTAACTCCTTGCTTTTCGGCAGTAACCCAAACAGGCTCCCCTCCATAAAAATCCCCGTTCTCAACCGATTCCCGGTCACCCAAACGAAAAGTCAGTTCCAGATCCGGGCAAGTGAAATTGTTATCAACAATACCATGATTATCAGGATACAGGCCGGTGGCCATACTGTAATGATTGGGAAATGTTTTAGACGGGAAAGCCGGTTTTACATACTCTGCAATTACTCCGTTACGGGCAATATAATCAAGGTTAGGGGTTTCAACCCTGTCTGCGTAATCCCACCTGAATCCATCCATTGACAACATTACAACATATTGTTCCGATGGAGTAATGCGGTATGATTGCCAGAAATTACATGATACAAACAGCAAAAAAAGAACGGGAAATAAAAAATAGTTGATTTTCATAACTTGACTGATTTTAAGAAGCTTTGAGTTATTGTATTTCTTAATTAGTATTCATGCAGTTAGTTGTAGCAGAAGCAATATTTTATGACGTTTTACTGGTGCGTTAAAAGATTTGCAAGATAATAAGATATTTCAACAGTTATAGTAAAAATAGCTATAGTATTATCAATTATCCGGCAAAGCAATCCATTCCAAATAAAAATATCTCAACTTAATATGTATGCTTTAAGAAGAAATAGATATTTTTGTTACAATAACCAATAACCACAAAATGAAGTACTTTTCCATTGCTATCTTCCAGGCAATTTTGTTCTTACTGTTACCCTATACGCTTTTTGCAGATCAATCTCTGGCTAATCTTGAATCGCGGTTAAATAAAGCTGAAAATGATTCGCTGCGCATTGAATTGCTGAGGCTCATGGGTGATCATTTTAAAGAATCGGATTTCGTCAGTGCTGTTCATTTCTATCAACAAGCAATTGAAACAGCTGAAAATGCTTTGCGGAAAAAGAATTCAACCTGGGGTGAAAACATCTACAAATCATTAAAAACCAAAGCATACAACGATAAAGCCATTGCAAACATACTTTGGGGAAATTATGATGAAGCTTTTTCCATTTATGAGATATTGCTTGAATTAACTTCCGAAACCGGTAATATGGAATATTATACTTCTACCTTAAAGGAAATGGGAAGCACCTTTTATTACCAGGGTAAATATCCACAGGCACTTGAATATTACAATAAAGCTGAAATTGCAGCCAAAGAGCATAACTTAATCCGTCAAATGGCTGATATTAGTCTTAATAAAGGCACCGTGTATTATCTTATAGGTCACTATGATAAAAGTCTGCAATACCATCAAAATGCTTTTGACTTATATGAGAGTGCTGATCTATCATTCAATCATGTAATAATTTACCTTGGCAAAGGCAACATCTATAGCGAGCTTTCAGAACAGCAAAAGGCAATGGAACAATATGAACGCGCCCTGCAGTTGTGTAATGAAGACCAGGACCATTTACTTATTTCCAATATTCAACTTAGCATCGGATCATTGTATTATGAGATGGACAGTTTTTCAAGGGCTGAAGAACACTATCTTATTGCTCTGGAACACGCGCGTAAGCTACATAACAGGAGGATTGAATCGCAGACCTTACTGAATCTTTCCATTAATTATGCAGCCATCGGTGATTTTAGCAAGGCAGAAGAAGCACTTGAGCAAGCCAGAGAATATGCCCTGAAAAGCAAAAATCAACATATCCTGGCAAATATTTTACGAAATATGGCCAATCTGAATCTCAGGCAGGGTAACATGAATAAAGCACTAGGATATGCCCGGCAAAGCCTTGAAATAGGTCGTACGATTGAATCTGTTGAATCCCAATCACTTGCCTTTAGAGTAATATCTGAGATACTTGAAAAACAGGAAAACTTTCGTGAAGCCTTGAGCAACTATCAAAGCTATAAAAGTTTAAATGACTCCTTACTCGATTTTGAAAAGCAAAAGAAAATTACCGAAATGGATGCCGTTTATCAATCCGAAAAACAAGCACAGGCCCTGGAACTTAAACAACTTGAACTTGATAAAAATCAAAGTGAGCTTACACAGAAGAAACAATTGGCAAACATTTTCATAATTGCTTTCGCTTTATTACTGATTTCTTCTGTAATAATCTTCATTATTAACAACAAACGCATCCGTACCGATCGTTTGGTAAACGAAAAATTAGCGATCATCAATAAAAAACAGGATATTATTTTTGAATTGGAAAAATTATCACAGCTGCAGGGCAACAGAATACTGAAACTGGAAAAAAGTATTGCCGAAATAGAAAAAGCACATGCAAATGAAAGAGAATTTGCAGAACGCTTACGTAGCAATATGTTGCCCGGCCATGAGCTTTTAACGGCAATTCTGACAAGAGATTCATTTGTTTTTTCGTCGGGAGAAAAAGGATTGCCCCCGAAAGGTTTTCTCTGGGTTAAAAAGATTGATGAAAAGCTGATCATTACTTTGATCGGATGCGATTTTGAGGGCATCAGAGAAAGCCTGATCAACATATATATGACAGCTATGCTTGAAAAATTCTCGCAAAATAAATATTTAAATGATCCGCGATTGATGAGCGAGAATATCATGAAACAATTAGATCATCTTGCACAGGAGATGAACATCGGCAACAAGCATTTTAGTGCAGCGCTGCTTTGGATAGATACCCATACGAAAAAAGTTATTTTCAGCGGCAGCCGCATTTCACTATACCTGGCCATATCGCGCGACCATGGAAAAACTCCCGTTATGCGAAAGTATGAATACCAGGAGTTGCAAAAACCAAAACCCGATAATACTACCTCGGTAAAAGCGTTAAATAATGAATTTGATGCCATGCAATTAAAAAAAACTGACCGGTTGTATATGGTGGCATCTTGTAAAAAAGATAAAGCAAAAAAAACGGATCTTAATAAACCCGAAGAATCTGAAGAGAAGAAGATAGTTCAATTGATTGATCAGAACCAGGACATGGAAATTCAAAAGCAGAAAGCCGTTTTACACGATTATTCCACACGATCAAACAACAATACGATTTCAACTGTGATAGGAATTGAATTATAAGCCTACCAGCGTTCAAATCCCAGCCTGCGCAGATTTTCAGTTTTCCGGGCATTGTCTGAAAACCCAAACGCAACAGTAAAACTCCATGCATTGCCTTTGAATGAGCTGCCACCTTCATGGTTGTGGTTCAGCAGATAAAACCCCGGCCTTATACTCAACCAGGTTCGGTTGGCAAATATATACC